>CAZGLF010000036.1:0-13015 GCA_964526615.1 uncultured Planctomycetia bacterium | reverse complement strand
GGCTGGAAGAAGTGCTGGGTGAATATTTAGAATTTTATTTTTAAAAGCTTTAACAAAGAAAGCCGGAACAATTCGCATGTAGCCGGCTAAAATAATTAGATCAATATTTTCATTTTTAACTATTTCAAATATTTTTTTATTAAACTCTAAAGAAGATGCGAAATCATTCGGATTAATAAAAATATCCGGCACACCAAGCTTTTTGGCCCGGGTGCGGACAAAAGCCTTCTTTTTGTCGGTAATCAATATCTTAGGGTTAACCTTGAGCTTTTCTTTCTTAATCCCTTCAATTAAGGCTTGAAAATTACTGCCGTTTCCTGAAGCTAAAAAAGCTATATTCATAATTTTTTAAGAATAGTTAAATTAAATTCTTGCCCCTTCTTCTTTAGTATCGCTTTGACTATTACATAATAAACACAAACCAGAATCGATGCAAGCAAAAAGCTAAAAAACTCGCCAAAGATTTTAAAAACCAGCAGTCCTATTATAAAAACTACAATTGGTATAAAAAATATTAAAATATTTGCTAAAATATTCTTTTTTTCATCAATTAAAACTTCGGCCTTATCACCAGGCTCCAAAGAAAAACCGGGGTTATCAACCAACAAAATCTCATCCCGGCTAGAACAGAAATGAGTATATTTACAACATGAACACATTTTAGTTTTAGTAAACTTAATCTTTACTTTATCCCCTAAAACTTCTAAAACCTCGACTGCTTCTTTTGGCATAAAAAATATTATATTTACTTACTGTCTTCTTTAACGACAGTATTTTCTTGGGAAGTAAAAATGCATTTTGTTGGGCATTTATTCTTGCCCTCTTCTAAGGACTCTTTTTTTAAATTACTTTCCGTGCGGTCAATCGATGAGAGGTTATCTTTCAACCGATAGGGAGAATCTTGAACCCGGGTGCAAATTCCACAACCAATACAACCCCTACTGCAAACCCCTTTAACGGCTAACACCTTATCTTTATTGCTGCAGGCAACATAATAAGTGTCTAATCCTTCTATTAAGGGGACTAATTCGAAAAGATTACGCGGACAAGCCCTAATACACTTACCGCAGCTAATACATTTATTAATATCGATATAGATTTTTCTATCTTTAAGGGTCAAGGCTCCTGCTGGACAAACATTGACGCAATCCCCGAACCCAATGCAGCCCCAATCACAATCTAATACTCCACCGGTAATATTTGCGGCCCGGCAAGTTCTGGGCCCGTTATATTGAGTGCTTTGCTTTTTCTGGCCTCCGGTTGCCCCGCAACGGCAAATTAAAATTGTTTTATTGGCCGCCTTGGGCGCATTTAATCCTAAAATATCGGCAACTTTTTTATTAACTGCTTCACCACCCGGCAAACACCCGGTAAAAACATCGCTTTTTTCAACAGCGGCTTTTGCAAACGAACGGCAACTGCTAAAACCGCAAGCTCCGCAATTTAAGCCGGGAAGCGTCTTTAGGATTTCTTTAACTTTAAGGTCCTCTTTAACTTTCAACTTTTTGCTCAAAAAAGAAAGCAACAAAGAAGAAATAAAACCAATCACCCCTAAAACCGCTATTGCTGTAAAAATATCATTCATCTTCTATCCTAATGTTAATTCTTCCTTACATCTTTAAGAACTTATTAGGCCGGAAAATCCCATGAAAATCAATGAAAGTATTCCAGCCGTAACTAAAGTTAAGGCGGCTCCTCTAAAAGCTGCCGGAACTTGGGCAAACTCTAATTCTTCACGGATACCAGCCATAATCAAAAGCACTAATGAAAAACCTAATCCACCGGAAAAGCCAAAAACTACAGCTTCCAAAAAAGAGTAATTTCTCGTTACCATAAAAAGAGCAGCACCTAATATTGCGCAGTTAGTAGTGATTAAAGGCAAATAGATACCTAATGATTGGTATAAAGGCGGTGAATACTTCCTTACAAACATCTCAACTATCTGTACCAAGGATGCTATTACTAATATAAATACCACATACTCTAAAAACAGCAATCCGAACTTCACTAAAATAAGGTGATAAATAAGCCATCCGATAGTTGTAGCTAAAGTCATTACAAAAGTAACTGCCATACCCATACCAAAAGAAGACTCTATTTTCCCCGAAACCCCCAGAAAAGGACATATACCTAAAAAATAGGTTAATACTAAATTATTGATTAAAATCGTGGCTATAAAAATTAAAATTAAGTTCTCCATCTTTCCACCTTATTCATAAAAGCTACTAAACATCCTAAAACTAAAAAAGCCCCAGCCGGTAAAATCATCACTATCAAAGGGTCATACCATTGAGGCATCAATGTGTATCCTAAAATTTTACCTGAGCCAAAAAATTCTCTTATTGAGCCAAGTAGAAATAAACCCCATGTAAATCCTAAACCCATACCAAAAGCATCACCCATAGAACGAGTTAAGGTATTTTTAGAAGCAAAAGCTTCACATCTACCAAGAATAATACAGTTTACAATTATCAAAGGAACGTAAGGGCCTAGGGCTTTGCTAATTTCCGGAAAAAAAGCTTTAAAGAAAATATCCACTATGGTTACAAAGGTTGCTATTATTACGGTATAAACAGCTATCCTTACCTGGTTTGGAATTAATTCTTTGATTAATGAAACAACTACTGAAGAAAAAAATAAAACAAAAACTACTGCTAAACCCATCGATAAACCATTGACTGCCGAAGTAGTAACTGCTAAAGTTGGGCACATTCCCAAGAGTTGCCGAAAAATTGGATGCTGCCTCCATAGGCCTTTGATAAATTCTTTCATTTTAATTTAAGATTTTTTTTAATTCTTTAACTCTTTCATTTAATATACTTACTACTGCTTTAGATGAAACAGTTGCTCCGGTAATCGCCTGAATTTGGCTATCACCTACAGGAGTATCTTTAATGCATTCTATTTGTCCGGATATATTAAGCCCGGAAAATTGTTTTTTAAAATCTTTCTCATTTATCTTTGCTCCCAAACCCGGTGTTTCTACCGAATCAATTACCTCAATGCCTTCTAATTCAGCCAAAGCTGTATCAGCAATTACCAACATCTCGATCTCACCTTGATACCCCTGGCCTTTAGCGGTAAAAGCATATCCGATAAATTTGCCGCTACCATCATATAATTCATACACCAACCCATCTTCAACCGATACCTCATGAATCTCACTTGTGTTTGGGGATAATCTGGCTATGGCATCATCGATAGCTTTTTGAGCATTGGCTTTGATTCTTTCTTCGGCAGCAGTATAAACATAAGCAAGAAAAAAAGCACAAACCACACAAACCAAAGTTAATACCATAACTATTCTAAAAGTTTCTTTCACGTTCCGTACCTCTTAGGTTTTGTATATCGATTTATTAAAGGGGTAAGGGCATTAAAAAAAAGTATTGAATACATAACACCCTCGGGTAATCCGCCAAAATACCTTATAATCATAATCAAAATTCCGCAACCTATGCCAAATAGATATCTTCCTTTTTTTGTTACCGGCGTGGTCACCGGATCGGTAGCCATAAAAAAAGCTCCCAACAACAATCCTCCGCTAAAAAGATGAAAAGCTACACTCCCCCAGGAAGGGTTGAAAAAATAAAAACCGGCTGAAACAATAATTGTAGTAAGTAGCAAAGTCAGAGGTATCCGCCAATTAGCGATTTTTCTAACTAAAAGATATATCCCCCCAATAACCAAACAAAGGGCTGAAGTTTCTCCGAGGCTACCGGCAACCCGGCCCAAAAATAAATCTATAGTCGGTGTTATGGTTTGGCTAAACTTTTTTAATATTAAAGGGGTAGCACTACTTATAGCATCGGAAGGAAAAGGCTTTGTAAAAGTGGTTAACATTTTAGGGTAAGCTGCCATTAGAAAAGCTCTTCCCAAGAGAGCCGGGTTAAAAATGTTGGAGCCTAACCCTCCAAAAACATGTTTTCCAATTGAGATTGCAACCACTGAACCTAAAACAGCTGCATACCACTTAGTTGCCGGCGGTAAAGTAAGGGCTAACAATAATCCAGTTACCAAAGCACTCCCGTCTCTGATGGTTGAAGGTATCTTTCGCAATCTTGAAACCACTTCTTCGGTTATTATCGCCGAAAAAACACAAGTTGTTATGATTATAATTGCTCTTTGCCGGAAAAAATATATTGCAGCGATAGTGGCTGGTAAAAGAGCAATAACTACTTGATACATGATATAGGAAGTATTAATCTTGTCTTTAAGGTGCGGTGAATGAGTTATTTTTAAATTCATAATTTAATTATTTTTTAAGTTTCGCTGTTGCCGTCTTACCGAGCTTTACGTAATGAACAATTGGTATTTTAGCTGGGCAGGCATAAGCACAACAACCACACTCGATACAGTCGGCTATATTAAAATCTCCTAAAGGCTCAAAGTCATCATTTTTAACCCTCTTTGGATATTCAAGCGGCATCAAATTCATCGGACAAACATCAATGCACCTGCCGCATCGAATACAAGGTTTTTCTTGGCTATCAATTGCTTCTTTTTCTAAAAACAAATACCCTCCGCTGGCTTTTAGAATAGGGTAGTCTAAATTATTTAAAGCTATCCCCATCATTGGCCCGCCACAAATAATTTTTTTGGGTTCTTTTTTCAATTCTAAAATCTTATTGTCAAAAAGTTCTTTTAAGGTAGTTCCGATTTTAACCCAAATATTCTTAGGAGCTACTAAGGCATCGCCGCAAAAACTAACTAAACGCTCTATCAAAGGTTTATTGAAATAAATAGCTTCATAAATAGCAAAACAGGTTGCCACATTATGCACTAAACAACCCACATCTAAGGGGAGCTTTTGAGGCAGAATTTTTCTCTTAGTTGTTGCTTGAATGAGCTGTTTTTCTCCTCCCTGAGGATAACGGCTCTTTAAAATCACAACGCTCATCTGAGGCAAATCGAACTTTTTTGTATTCACGGCAAGGTTTATTTTTTTTATCGCTGCGGGCTTATTCTCTTCAATCGCAAAAATAATCTTTTTTGGATTTGTTAACCTTGAAATTATCTCTATCCCCTTAAAAATATCGTTTAAATTCTCGACCATTAAGCGATAGTCGGTAGCCAAGTATGGTTCGCACTCGCAACCATTTATTATCAAAGTATCGATTCTTTTTGGTGGTTTTAATTTCACATGGGTTGGAAAAGCTGCCCCTCCCATTCCCACTATCCCATTATTTTTAATTATCTCTAATAGCTCTTGGTTAGTTAGGGTTTCAATGCCCTTTCTTTGAGAATAATTAAAAGTTTTTTCTTGAGCTTGTATAACCATTGCCGGAGCCCGTTTTAAATTAGGATGTGCCCAATTCTCAAGGCCTAAAAATTTACCGCTTGCCGGTGCATGCAAACGTGCTGATATATATCCTGCTTCTTTAGCAATTACCCCTCTTTCTTCGACCTCGCTTCCCATTTCAATACAAGCAACCGACGGGGCTCCGATGTGTTGAGATAAAGGTAGGTATAGCTTCTTTGGGGTGAGAAACTTTTCACTAGCAATATTATGTTGAGGGCTTTTGTGTTCTTCTATTGGAACCATCTTTAAAAATAAATATACTGGAAAAAAGAAAACCAATTATACCAATCGAAATAATAATTGTAAAGGGAGTAAAGATATCTGCTAGAGCCGAGCAAGCGAACATTGAAACCAAAAAGCCAAGATGAGAAGTAAATTCTAAACCGCTAAAAATCCTGCCTAAAATATTTTTATCGCTCTCTTTGTGGATTAAAGCATTTATCCCTACAAAAACCGGAGAAATAATCACCCCCAATAAAAAGGCTAAAAAAACCGCATACACAGGATAAGGATAAGCTTTCAAAGATATAACAAAAAACAAAAGATAAGCCGAAGACAAAAGTATTGATAAGTTAATGGTCTTTTTTATCGAAAATCGATGCGCAACTCTTCCATACAACAAAGACCCGATAAAAATACCTACCCCCAAACTTACTGTAATAAATCCAAGCTCTTTAGTAACAGTAGTCAAAACTTCCTGGATAAAACGGATAAAAACAACATAAAGTCCTCCAATATAACCAAAAAGAAAAAGAAAAGTCTTAAAAGCATATTTTGTTTCTTTAGAGGCAAGTATATATTTTAACCCCTCCTTAAATTCCCAAAGAAAAGACCTTTTAACTGTTTTAACCACATCCTTTCCAATGTTTATGATATCTTTTACTTTAAAATCCCCCTTTTCTTTAACCGAAATTAAAAACACCGCTAAACTGGAAAGAAAAAAGGTTAAAGCATCTAAACTGAAGGCCGCCCTCACGCCATAACGTTCAACGATAATACCGCCTAAGCCAAACCCAATAACTGCTGCTATGGTAGCGGTTATGGATACTAAAGAATTGGCAAGAAAGATATTTTCCTTATTGGCAATTTCCGGTATGAAAGCCATCTTTGCCGGAATAAAAAAGCGGCCGGCGCTGAAAGAAAGAAATACTAAAACATATATGACAATCATGGATTTAAAATAAAATAAAAAAAGAGGTATCAATAAAATAAGAACACCTCTGACAAAATCACTTATATACATAGTTTTTCGTTTGCTCCAACGGTCAATATAAACCCCTGAAATAGGCGAAATAATAAAAACCGGTATTATCGCCATGCTCATAACAAAAGCTAGGCTAGATGAAGACATAGAAATTCTAGAAACCAAACCTACTAAGGCAATTTGGGTAAGACGATCGCCGAATTGAGAGATGATTTGTCCAAACCAAAGCAGCAAAAAGTTTTTCTTAGCCAAAAGTTTGAAATATCGTAATATCATAAATATCTTTTCCGGCCAGGAAACATCCCACTAAAAAGAATTACTTTTTACCTCTAGAGATGCATCCTAGATAATGTTTGCCGACAACGTAAGCCGGCGAGAGGAGTCGTAACAAATCTTCGCCGCAGGCGAAGATACTTTGCAAGCCTAAAGATTATATTTGTTCCGACGCTCTTCTGCTACTAAATAATGTTTTGCAACCCCTCAACTAATGTTTGCCAACAACGTAAGCCGGCGAGAGGAGTCGAACCTCCGGCCCAGGATTTACGAAACCCTTGCTCTGCCAACTGAGCTACGCCGGCATTCTTAAAAAAACACTTTAATTGTGAAAGATTTTAGCAGAAAAACCCTTGCTTCTCAAGAAAATTAATAAGTGATGTCTTTTGAGAATTAAAACTAATAAACCAAAAAGGAAATAAAACACCATATTTCCACCCCGTAGGTGGAAATAAAGATGACACCGTTTCCACCTACGGGGTGGAAACGGTGGTTGGGGTAGGTTAAAAATCTTACCTTTAGGGATGTGTCCCGGATACAAACATTCAGTAAAAAAAACTTGCAACAATAAGCAAAAATTGTTAATATAAACCAAATTTTGTATGAACCCTTTAACAATTATATTTATAAAAAATTACCCTTTAAATATAGTTAATTAACCCTTAAAAAATAAGAAAGTTTAAAGATGAGCTTATCAACCCCCTATTATCTAATTTCGGAAAGTAAATTACTGAAAAATCTAAAGAAGATAAGATACATCAAAAAAAACAGCGGAGCTAAATCCCTCCTTGCCCTAAAATGTTTTTCAACCTGGGGAGTTTTTGATTTAATGAAAAAATACCTCGATGGAACTACTAGCAGCTCACTCTATGAAGCCCGTTTAGGAAGAGAAAAATTTGGCAAAGAGGTTCACGGCTACAGTGTAGCTTTTTCTAAAGAAGAAATTAACAAAATCAGAAAATATTGCAATAAAGTAATATTTAACTCTTTATCTCAATTAAAAAAGTTTCATAAAGCTGCTGCCCCTTTAGAGCTTGGCTTAAGAATAAATCCTAGAGTAAGCTACTCTGATTTTGACTTAGCTAATCCGGCCCGCAGATTCTCAAGGCTTGGAGTAATTGATAAAAACGACTTTGCCGAAGCAATTAAACTGATCAAAGGGGTCATGTTCCATTTTAATTGCGAAAATGCTGATTTTTCTAATTTTTCAAATAATATTGATAGAATCAGTGATACTTATGGTAATCTGCTAAAACAACTTAAATGGGTAAGCCTTGGTGGCGGAATTTATTTCACTAAAGAAAGGTATCCCTTGAATAGTTTTTGTAAAAAAATTAAAGAATTTGGTAGAAAATTTGACCTTGAAATCTATCTTGAACCTGGAGAATCAACTATTACCGGCGCCGGAGAACTAATAACCACCGTATTAGACATAGTGCATAATGAAATCGATATAGCCGTGGTTGATTGCTCCAGCGAAGCACATATGTTGGATTTATTAGTTTATAATGAAAAAGCAAAAATCTCTAACTCTGGAAAAGGTAAATTTAAATATATGATTGCCGGGCGTTCTTGCCTGGCAGGAGATATTTTTGGTACTTATAAATTTCAAAGACCTCTAAGGGTAGGCCGGAAAATCCGCATCCAAGATGCTGCCGGTTATACAATGGTTAAGAAAAATTGGTTTAATGGCTTAACTATGCCTTCGATAGCCATCAAAAGGCTAAATGGAAAAATAGAATTAATTCGCCGTTTCGGATATAAAGATTTTTTAACAAGTTTAGGATAAATAATAAAAGATAAAAATACTTATAAGGAGGTAGATAAAATGAAAAAAAACGTGTTGATTGTTGGTGCAGGCGGTGTTGCTCATGTCGCAGCTCATAAATGCGCGCAAAATAATGATGTCCTAGGCAATATTTGTATTGCATCAAGAAAACAACATAAGTGTAATGCTATAATCGAAAGCGTAAAAAGAAAAAACAATATCAAAGATAAAGATAAAAAAATTTACTCTCGTCAGATAGATGCCTTAAATATACCGGCTATAGTAAATCTGATAAAAGAAACCGAATCACAAATCCTAATAAATCTTGCAACTGCTTATGTAAACAAATCCCTTCTCCAAGCATGTATCCAAACCGGTATAGCCTATATGGATACAGCAGTGCATGAAGAACCGGATAAACCATGCGAGAACCCACCTTGGTATGCAAATTATGAATGGAAACACAAAGACACTTGCAAAGAAAAAGAGGTAACTGCAATTTTAGGAGTCGGGTTTGACCCCGGGGTTGTAAACGCCTATTGCGCTTTAGCCGAAAAACACCATTTCGATAAAATCGACACCATTGACATGATGGATGTTAATGCCGGCGATCATGGTAAATATTTTGCAACTAATTTTGACCCTGAAATAAACTTTAGAGAGTTTGTGAAAGTCTGGACTTGGATTGATAGAAAATGGGTTTATGAGGAAGTTCATAAAATCAAAAAAACTTATGACTTTCCTGAGGTAGGAAAGCAGACTGTTTACTTAAGCGGCCATGATGAGATACATTCGCTATCAAAAAATATCGACGCCAACAGCATACGTTTTTGGATGGGCTTTAGCGATCATTATATAAATGTCTTTACCGTCCTAACAAAGCTAGGCCTAACCTCAACTGAACCGGTAATCACAGCAGAAGGCATTGAGGTAGTACCACTTAAGGTAGTAAAAGCTGTGTTGCCGGATCCTTTATCTTTAGCTCCAAAATACACTGGAAAAACCTGCATCGGAAATCTTGTTAAAGGTAAAAAAGACGGTAAATATAAAGAAATCTTCATATATAATGTCTGCGACCATGCAAAATGCTACCAGGAAGTAGAATCTCAAGCAATCTGCTATACAGCCGGCGTTCCTCCGGTTGCAGCTGCTATTTTGGTCGCAAAAGGAATTTGGGACACCAAAACCATGGTTAACGTTGAACAGCTCGATCCTGACCCTTTTATTGATTTATTGAATAATATCGGATTGCCAACTCAAATCAGAGAATCCCGGATAGCTTTTGAATAATATTTAACCCATACAAGGTAAATTTATTAAAAAATATCTTGCAGCAAGGGTAATTTTATGCTATAAAAAACTAATTTAATAAAAAATACTAGCTTTTATGCTATACAAAAGAAACAAAATAAGAAAAAAGGATGGTGATCCCAAGATTTTACGTGACTGACGTTTGTCTAAATTCTGCAAGGGCTTGTTCTCTAAGCAAGCTTTTTTGCAACCACTTTCCTGCCATTCTTTCCTTAACACAAAATAAAAAAAATAGTAATTCTAAAGTAAATATGGATGGTTTAAATCAAGGAATCCATGTTACTGGGGTACAGTTAGCCAAATATTTAAAAAGGAGTATGCCAAAATGAAAAGAACTGTATTTGGATATGAACTGGTTATGGATCTTTTTGATTGTAATAAAAATATTATATCTTCTAAAAAGAAACTCCAAGAATATACCGATAAACTATGTAAGTTGATAAAAATGAAAAAATACGGCAAAACACTTTTGCCGTATTTTGGCGACAAAGCTGCTTACACTAAGGGATATTCTTTAGTCCAACTCATCGAAACTAGCTCAATAACCGGCCACTTCTCAGAACTTTGGAATACCGCCTACATTAATATATTCTCTTGTAAAAAATATGATGAAAAAGTAGCTAAAAAATTCACTAAAGAATTTTTTAAAGCTAAAAAAACCAAAAGTAAATTTCTCATTCGCTAACCTTTCGAAAGGTTTCTATTTTTGACCTGCCTCAATCATTCTAAAACCTTGAGGTAATTGAGGGTTAAGTTTTTCCTTTAAATACTGGTGAGTTATTTTATTTCTAAAATATAACACCACCTCTATTTTTCCTTCTAAACCTAATTTTAAACCGCTAAAAAAACTTATTTTTACATGAGGATTAAAACCCTTGGTGCAATAAAAAGGTAATTGGCTTCTTCTTAAGGCTCGCTCTAAAACACAAAGCATATCTAACTGAGAATAGTATTTCATTTCTTGGTCTTTGTAGAAGATAACTTTTAAAGGGTATTTTTCAATATTTTCGTTCATCACTTAAATCTTACAATTTTCAATAAAAAACCATGGAAAATTATTGTAGCGATTGGAAAGGATATCTCTGTAATCAACCCCTTCCTCTTTCATGGCTTCTTCCCATACTTGCCATGAAAAATGCTCTCGGTAATTATCATATCTGGCTCCCTTTAAATAAGCCCGGTATATAACTTTGGAAAAGCTACGATCGGCTCGTGAAATAACAGCTTCCAAAAGGCTTTTTCTAGTAGAAGGTAAAGATATTTTTATTCTTTTAGTTTTTGGCATATTTTTTAATATTACTTCTCTTTTAGCTTCCAATTGTGCTTGGCCAGCCATTCGGACATCCTCCCAAATCGAAAAAGGCTTAGGAATAAAAATATTTATACTTGCTGATATCTCTAAATTAGTTGACTTCCTTAAACAATTTATAAATTGGCCTAAAGCGCTTAAGTCATCTTCGTTTTCCTGAGGCAATCCAAACATAAAATAAGCCTTAAGACGTTTTATTTTTAAAGACCTTAAGATATCTGCTGCTTCAAATAATTTGTTTATATCGATTTTTTTATGCATATCTTTTCGTAATCTTTCGCTCGCACTTTCTACGGCCACCGTCAAAGAAGTCTTTTTTAAAGGTAATAATTTTTTATATAACGGGCCCAACACATCATCAATCCTTAAAGAAGGAAAAGATAGGCCAACCTGATTGTTTTTAAAAAAATCATAGGTTTCATCAATCAACTCTTCAATTTTTGTATAATCAGAAGTTGAAAGCGAGAGAAAAGAAAAATTTTCATAACCGCTAAATCGATAAATATCTTTTATTAATTCTTTTACCTTCTCTACCGAACGCTGACGATAAGGAAAATAAGTTGCCCTGGCTTGACAAAAAGTGCAACGATTGGGACAACCCCTGGCAATTTCAATTTGGGCCCGGTCATGAACAATCTGAGTATAAGGCGTTAACCATTTAACAGGATAAAAGCTATTATCCAAATCCTTCACGTATGCTTTTTTAACCGGTAATTGGGCTTGGGGATAATTTTTCTCAAAACAATAGCTATTATTCTTTATCTGCCAATGGTAAAATTGGGGAACATAAAACCCATCCACCTCAGACAAAGCTTTTAGCCGCTCTTTTTTATTTTTATATTTTCTTAAAATATTAAGAAAACTTTCTGCTGCCTCTTCAAATTCTCCGATATAAAAGACATCAACAAATTCCGCTAAAGGTTCAGGGTTAGCTATGCCTCCTCCAATAACCATAGTTTCACCCCTATCCTTAGATTTTAAGGCTACACCTCCTAAAGTTAAAATATGTAAAAAATTTGTAAAATTTAACTCACATCCCAGATGAAAGCCCAATACTTGGAATTTATCTAATGTTGTTTTTGTTTCCAGCGAAAATAACCTGCGATTCTCTTTTTTCAAAAAAACGCTTAGATCTTGATCCGGCATAAAAACTCTTTCACAAACAATATCTTTATGATTATTTAATAGCCCATAAGCTATGCGGATACCGACATTACTCATCCCGATAGTATAATCATCGGGATAGCAAAAACAAATTGGTATTTTATCCTGGTGGCTCTTTTTTACCACATTCCATTCATTACCAATATATCTTTGAGGTTTACGGAAATCAGAAAAGTTAATCATTGACGAGAAATATTAAAAAATATACCGACTAAAATTGAACTAACCGCTAAATTAGTACCTCCATAACTTACGAATATTAACGGTAACCCCACTACTGGTAAAATACCCAGTGTCATTCCGATATTTATGAATATATGAAGGAAAAATAAAAAACTAATACCTAAACACAAAAAATAGGCAAATCTATCAGTAACCTTTCTTGCTCTTTGCAGTATTTTCTTTAAAATCAGCCAATAAATTAATATTAAAAACAAAGCTCCAGCAAAGCCCCATTCTTCAGCAATAACTGTAAAAATAAAATCGGTATGCCTTTCAGGTAAAAAGTTAAATTGATTTTGAGTGCCGGCTAAAAAGCCCTTCCCCAATACCCTGCCTGAACCAATTGCTATTTTCGACTGAATAATAGTATAGCCTGAGCCTAAGGGGTCAGCATCAGGGTTAATAAATACCGTCAACCGCTTCTTTTGATAATCCTTTAGCGAACTCACAGCAAAAGGGGCTAAA
>CAZGLF010000035.1:0-13561 GCA_964526615.1 uncultured Planctomycetia bacterium | reverse complement strand
ATTAACTCCATAGGCTACAATATTATAAAACCTGCCGCTAAAATTTAAAGGGTGTCCGTGAGAAAGGTGCCCACCGCAGGCTAGGTCCATAGCTAAAATGGTGTCGCCGGGCTTTAAAACCGCCATCATAACCGCCATATTAGCTTGAGTTCCCGAATGCGGTTGCACATTAGCAAACTCACATCCAAAAAGTTTTTTTACTCTTTCCCGGGCTAAGTCTTCAGCTTGATCGACATATTCACAACCTCCATACCAGCGAGCTTTAGGATAGCCTTCAGCATATTTATTAGTTAAAACAGAACCTTGGGCTTCTAAAACTGCCAATGGAGCAAAATTTTCACTAGCTATTAATTCCAGGTGCTCCCTTTGGCGTTTAAGCTCCTTCTTAATACTCTCATAAACCTGGCTATCTATTTCTTTTAATCTTTCAAACATTTTCCTTCTCCTCGATTTGCCTTATTTTTTTAATTCTGCGGGCGTGTCTTCCCCCCTCAAATTCTTCCTTTAACCATCTTAAAACTATTCTCTTTATCGAATCTAGTTTGAATAAATGTGATGGTATAACCAAAACATTGCTATCGTTATGCCGGCGCGACATATAAGCACTCTTTAAACTATAGACCAAAGCCGCTCTAATCCCTTTAACTTTATTAGCAGCTATCGCACTTCCGATACCGGTGTAACAGATAATTACTGCCCGTTCTACCTTTTTATCTTTTAAAGCCTTGCAAGCTGCGTAAGTGTAATCGGGATAATCACAAGAATCGGATGAATAAGTTCCAAAATCTACAACATCATGGCCCTTATCTTTCAAGTATTTTAACAGAGTATTTTTTAATTTAAAACCCCGGTGATCGGTTGCTATTGCTATTTTCACATCTCCTCCTTAATTTTAAAGCCAACTTACTAACTCTATTATAGCCTTTCTGATGATATTATAAACTTTTTCATATTTTTCTGGGCCCGAGCCGATTGGATCAGGTATATCTTTTTCCGCCTCCGAAGGAAGGAATTTTTTTAGATTAAAGACTTTTCCTTCGGCTTTAGGTTCAAATTTTAAAATGTAGTTAACCTGGGAATCCTCCATAGCAAAAATCAAATCAGAAGATAAAACGGTAAATTTATCCAAACGCTGCGAAGCAAATCCTTCGGTATCAATTTGCTCTCTCTCTTCTAATACTTTAGCGGAAATATCAGATACTGGCTCTCCGGAAAATGCTGAAGTGCCGGCAGAAATTATCTCATACCTGTCTTTTAAATAAGGTTTTTTCTCGGTTAAATACTTTCTTAAGAGAAATTGCGCCATCGGGGACCGGCAACTGTTGCCGGTGCAAACAAATAGCACTCTTTTTTTTATGAAAACCTTTATTACCTCGGTTTGGCTAACCACCCCTTCCCGTAAAACCTTAAAAGGTTTTACGGTTAAATCTAAAACAGTTGAAGATTTCAAATATTGAGGCTGGCCCCCGTCAACTATTAGATCAAGGCCATTATTGAATGCCTCTTGGACTTCTTGAGCGCTTAAGGCTTCTTTTTCTCCGCTTATGTTAGCTGAAGGAAAATATATTGGACGGTTCAGCTCTCTTAATATCTCACTGGTTACCATATGAGAAGGAACTCTTATTCCGATTTTATTATCTTCGGGCGTAAAATAAATTATTGTAAGAGGTCCGGGCCAAAATTTCTCAACCAATCTAAAACCAAACGGCGGCAAAGTATCAAAATAATTATTAATCGCCTGAGCAATGCTGTCGATAGCAATAGAAAAAGGCTTATCTTGAGGACGTTTTTTTAATGCATATAATCTTTCTACTGCTTTTGGCTCATCACTGCAACCGGCTAAACCATAAACAGTCTCAGTAGGTAGGGCAACCACGCCTCCCCGATTAAGAATTCCAGCTGCTTTTTTAACAAGATCAAAATCAATATTATTGGGATCTATCGAAATTTTATTCATCCTCTTAGTGGAGCCGGTGTTTATTGTTTAAATTTAGCTTTAATTTTATCCAATAGCAAGACGTATTCAGAGTCTTGTAAGGCTAAAATTTCTAAAGAGAAAATAATAGCGTTTATAAAAGCGCTTTTGCCAACACCGGTTGAAGCCAAACCTAATCCCTTGGGAGTACTTACTATTGAAAAAAGAGCATCTAATCCGTCCATGAGGCCGCCTTTTAGCGCCACTCCGATAACCGGAACTTTAACATAAGAAGCTATGAAGCCCGGTAAAGCCGCAGCTAAACCAGCACAAGCTATAAACACCTTTGTTCCTTCTTCCTGGCTTTTTAAACAAAATTCTCTTAATTTATCAGGATTTCTATGGGCAGAAATAACTTCTAACTTATAAGCTATATTAAACTCTTTAAATAATTCCAAACCGGCTTCTATTTTAGAAATATCACTTTTACTTCCCAAAACAATAGTAATTTGTTCTTTCACTTTTTACCTCCCTTGATATATTTTGGCTTTATCGCCGATATCTTTGCGATAAAACATTTTATCAAAATTTATATTCTGGGCAGCTTTATAAACTTTTTCCTGAGCTTCATCTATAGTATTGCCTAAACCCGAAACACCTAAAACCCTGCCTCCGTTAGTTAAAAGCAAATCTGTTTTTTTGGTTCCGGCATGAAAAACAAAAATATCTTCTAAATCTTCTAATTTTTCTAAACCAGTTATAACTTTTCCCTTTTCATATTTACCAGGGTATCCGCCGGAAGCCAAAACCACACAAAGACAATACCTCTGATCCCATTCTAATTTAACAGAACTCAATTCTCCATCTATAGTTTTTAACATAACATCGGCTAAATCACTTTTTAACTTGGGTAAGATTGCCTGGGCTTCAGGATCGCCAAATCTAACGTTAAACTCCAAAACATAAGGCTCGCCCTCTTGCATCATTATACCACCGTAAAGCATACCAATATAATTTTTACCTTCAGACTTTAACCCTTCAATTAAAGGTTTAAATATGATATTAATTATCTTATCAAAATCTCGGTCATCTACCAAAGGTGTAGGTGAATATGCCCCCATACCTCCGGTATTAGGCCCTTTATCGCCTTCAAAAGCTCTTTTATGGTCTTGTGAAGAAACTAAGGGCAATATTGTATCGCCGTCGGTAAATATTAAAACCGAAAGTTCTTGGCCTTTTAAGCAATCTTCAATTACTACTTTATCACCAGCAAATTTAAAGTGCTTTTGGGCCATAATTAAATCCAAAGCTTGATAGGCCTGGCCTTGAGTTTCACAAACTATAACCCCTTTACCAGCTGCTAATCCATCGGCTTTTACTACTAACGGAGCACCTTTTTCCTTAACATAATTTTTAGCCTCTTCTAAATCGTCAAAAACCTCAAAGTCAGCTGTTGGGACTTTATATTTTTTCATCATCTCTTTGGCAAAAACTTTACTTCCTTCCAGAAGGGCCAAATCTTTGCCTGGACCAAATATCTTTAGGCCTTTCTCTTGAAACTTATCCACTATCCCTTCAACCAAGGGAGCTTCCGGGCCAACAACTGTTAAATCTATTTTTTCTTCTAAAACAAATTCAACTAACTTATCAATCTCCCCTACCCCAATATCAATATTCTCGGCTATTTTTTGGGTGCCGGCATTGCCGGGCGCACAATATATTTTCTCAACCGAAGACGATTGAGATAATTTCCAAACCAAACAATGCTCTCTGCCTCCTGAACCAATCACTAATACCTTCATAGTTAAATTAATCTCATTTTTTGAGAAGTTTTTCTTACTTCTCCGATTAAATAACTCTTATAACTTTTATTTAATTTTTTTAGAATCTTATCACAATATTTTTTATCAACGACCAAAACCATGCCAATTCCCATATTAAATACCGAATACATCTCTTTTTGGGTAATATTACCTTCTTTCTGTAAAACCTTAAATATCTTTGGAACCGGCCAGCTTTTTTTATCGATAACCATACCTAGGTTTTTTGGTAAAATTTTGGTAACCTTATTATAAAAAGCTCCACCGGTTACATGGGCAATGCCTTTTACTGCTTTAGAATTCGGCCCTAAACTCTTTAACAAAGAAAGGATTGGTTTTACATAAATCCTAGTTGGTTCTAAGAGTTTTTTGGTGTATTTTTTTATCCCGTTTTTTAGAAAAACTAACCTTGCCAAGGAATAACCATTAGAATGAAGCCCTGAAGATTCGATACCGATTATTAGATCTCCGGTTTTTATATTCTTACCATTAATTATCTTGGCTTTATCTACAATGCCAACACAAAAACCAGCTAAGTCATACTCATCAACACTGTACATCCCCGGCATCTCTGCAGTCTCTCCACCCAACAGGGCACAATCTGCCTTTTTTAAACCGCTCTTTATACCTTCGGCCACTTTAAGCAAGATTTTAGGCCTGACCTTTCCACAGGCAATATAATCTAAGAAAAAAAGAGGCTTAGCGCCTAAACAAACTATATCATTCACATTCATTGCCACTAAATCAACGCCAACAGTATTATGTTTATTAATATGCTGGGCAAGTAAAAGCTTTGTACCTACTCCATCAGCAGATGAAACAAAAAGCGGGCTCTTATATTTTTTTAATAAATCTTTTAGCTCAAACAAAGAGCCAAAAGCAGCTAGATTATCAATTTTGTTCTGGCCAAAAATAGATTTAATACCCTTGGCAAAATCATCACCCTTTTTAATATCAACACCGGATTTTTTATAAGTAATTTTTCCCATTCCTACTTCCCTGTCCAACAGTAAAGGCAAAGTTTATCTTTAGGCAAACCTATAGCCTCAACCATATCATTTAATTTTTGGTATTTAAGCGTAGTCACTCCTAAATCTTTTCCAATCCAATCAACCATTTCCTTATATTTGGGGTTAGTATCATCAATATACTCTTGAACCTGGTCGCTGTCTTTTGCCTCTAAAGCTTTAATGGCCCGACGAGCTGCTAATTCTTCTTTAGTTCTGGTTGAATAATTATATTTGCAAGGATACATCAAAGGCGGACAAGCTATGCGGACATGAACCTCTTTGGCATCATTATTACGTAATTTTTGAACTGTGTAGTTTTTAAGCTGGGTGCCCCTAACAATAGAATCATCACATAAAACTATTTTTTTATTTTTTATAATATCTTCGATTGGAATTAACTTCATCTTTGCTACTAAATCCCTTATTTCCTGCGAAGGAGGTAAATAACTTCTACCGTATCCCGGAGTATATTTTACTAGCGGCCGGCGGTAGGGAATTTTTTTCTTCATAGCATAGCCCAAAGCATGAGCCGTCCCTGAATCAGGAACCCCGCAAGCCAAATCAGCCTCAATATTATCATTTTTAGCTAAACAACCGCCGCAGCGCTCTCTTACGGTTTCAACATTTATATTCTCATAGGTTGATGCCGGAAAACCGCTATAAATCCACAAAAAAGCACAAACCTTACAATCTTTTTCCTGGCCTTGTTTTTTAGTATTAATGCCTTCTTGGTTTATAAACACCACTTCTCCCGGCAAAAGATATTTTACTACCTTATAATCAAGATTGGGAAAAGCTGTAGTTTCACTTACTACTGCCCAGGAATTTTCTTTTTGTCCAATCGTCAAAGAAGACACCCCTTGTTTATCCCTTACTGCATAAATTCCATCTTTATTTAATATTAATAAAGATACCGAACCTTCTATCTTAGAAAACATATGATCTATGCCTTCAATTAAGGTGTCTTTTTGTACTATAAGCTTACTTACCAATTCACAAATATTTACCCTGCTGTCGGATATTTCACTAAAAGAGTAACTTTGAGAATAAAGTTCTTGGGACAAAACCTGCCAATTATCAACCCAGCCGTTAACCGCAATCGAGAAATCACCGAATTTTGACTTAACATATATCGGTTGCTCTTCATAGCTTACCACCCCAATACCTTTTTCTCCTTTTAAAGTATTATATTCTTCAAGTAATTTTGATTTGAACTGACTGTTGCTTATATTATGTATCCGGCGCATAAGAGCATCACCATATAAAGATATGCCGCCGAATTGGGTTCCTAAATGAGAATGATAATCGCCGAGATAGAAAAGGTCGGCCATACAATCTTTACTTTTATTAACTACGCCAAATAAACCACTCATTCTATTTCCTTTCGTTTAAAAGTTATTTAAAATAATTGACTGCGTTTTCAAAAAATTTAAATCCAAACGGGGTAACTTCTCTTTCATTCCAAAATGGACAATGGTGTTTAAATACAAAACGTTCCGGATGCGGCATGAGCCCTAAAATCCTGCCCGACTTATCAGTTATCCCGGCTATACTATCTAGGGAACCATTAGGATTAAATGGATATCCTGCAGGTTGACCCTGACTATCTACATATCTTAAGGCAAGTTGATTATTATTTTTTATTTTATCTAAAATCTCGTCATTTGCATAGAATTTTCCCTCTCCGTGAGCAACCGGTAGAGTTATCACCTCAGGAAGGCCTTTAAGCCATATACTATCGGATGCTACCTTTAAATAAACCCATCTATCTTCGAATTTCGCTGAATCATTATTGGCTAAGGTTACTTTTTGCTTAAAATCTACATCGGGCAAAATGCCGGTTTTAGCTAAAACTTGAAACCCGTTACATATACCGATAATTAAGCCTCCTTTTTCGATGAATTTGTTTAGCCCTTCCCGCAACCAATAGATAAACTCTAAAGAAAGTATCTTTCCGGCACCCAAATCATCACCATAACTAAACCCTCCAGGCACACATATTATCTGATAATTTGACAGGTCTTTTTCTTCTTTGATATGATTTATATGATAAAGACTGGTTTTAGCTCCGGCTTTTGTAAAAGCAAACTCACTCTCTTTATCACAATTTGTTCCGGCTGTTCGAATAATTAAAACTTTTGGTGCCATTTTTTTACCTTTATCGAAAATCTTTAAATGTAGTTAACCAGGATTCTTTTAAATCATCTATTTTAGATTCAATTATTTTTTGGGAATCCTTTCCATAAATAGTTAATTTTGGCTCCTCCGATACACAGCCAATTAACCCAAAAGGAGACGATGTTAATATCTGCTCGACTTTCTCCTTATCTGCCTTTTGAACTTCAATAATAAATCTCGACGGTGATTCAGAAAACAGAATCTCATAATCCCTGCACTCTTTGGAGCCGGCTGCCTCTGACAAAAAGATATTAGCCCCTTTGCCGGAACCAATACACATCTCAGCTATTGTTACTGCCATACCTCCTTCAGAACAATCATGGCAAGATTTCACTAACCCTTTATCTATGATTTCTGAAACCTTTAAAAAAACATCTTTAGCTATTTCTTTATCAACTTTTGGTACTAAACCTTCTTTTATGTTAAGTTTTCTGAAATACTCTGAAGCGCCTAATTGGGGCTTGGTTAAACCGATTGCATATATTAAATTATCCTTTTCCTTAAAATTAGCGCTTATACATTTTCTCCAATCTGAAATTACCGAAACTGCCGAAATAAGCAGAGTTCCGGGTATTGAAATATGTTTTTTACCGACCATATACTCGTTATAAAGGCTATCTTTCCCGGAGATAAAGGGAACTTTAAAATAAGTTGAGAAATCATAACAAGCCTTTGAAGCCCGCACCAGGGAGCCCAAAATCTTCTCATCCAAAGGAGATCCCCAGCTAAAATTATCTAAAATATAGGTATGAGTGATATTGCCGCCGCAGGCGATAATATTTCGAAGAGCTTCATCAATTGATGAAGCCGCCATCCAATAAGGATCAAGGTCATAATAAAACGGGTTTACCCCTAATCCAACAGCCACACACTTGTCACTTTTTAAATCCGGGCGCAATATCGAGGCATCATTAACCGCTATATTCTCAATGCCGTTAATCGGTTTACCTACTGATTGAGCCTGGACTTCATGGTCATATTCTCTGATAACCCAATCTTTAGAAGCAATATTATAGCTGCTTAGGAGGTCTTTTAAATCTTGAGTGTAATCTTTTTTCTTTGGAAGTTTATAATCTTTTTCTTTTCCAGCTATCCAAAGGGCTTTTTTCTTAAGCCGGGGAAGCTCAAAGATAAATTCCATATCCAATTCACAAACTTTATTATCCTCATAAAATAAAACCAACCTGTTGGTATCGGTTACTTTACCGACCACTGTTAACTCCACATCTTCTTCTTTGAATATCTCCTCTAAAGCTCCTAAATTTTCAAAGTTAGCAAAAAATACCATCCTCTCTTGTGATTCAGAAATCCAAATCTCGGTATAATTAAGGCCTTTATATTTTAAAGGTACTTTTTCCAAATAAACCTCAACCCCATAATCCTGGGCTAATTCAGTTATTGCACTTGATATTCCTCCGGCACCACAATCGGTTATTGCAGTAAATAAATTTTTGTCTCTGGCACGCAGGATTGCTTCAGTGAGTTTTTTTTCTTCAATCGGATTTCCGATTTGGACCGCACTAGTTAAACCTACAGTTTGCTCATCTAACTCTTTTGATGAAAAAGTTGCTCCATGTATCCCGTCCCGGCCGGTTCTTGCTCCGCATAAAATTACTAAATCCCCAACGTTTGCTTTTTTAAAAGATTTTTCTTTGGGTAGTATCCCCAAAGTTCCGCAATAAACTAAAGGATTTCCTAAAAACCTATCATCAAATACCAAACTCCCCGCCACAGTTGGAATACCCATCCGGTTACCGTAATCGCGCACCCCCTTTATTACCCCTTTTATTATCCTTTTTGGATGCAGAAGCCCCTTAGGTAATTCTTGATGGGATATCTGCCAAGGAGAAAAACAAAAGACATCAATTGAAGCAAAAGGCCTAGCCGCACAACCAGTACCTAATATATCTCTTATCACTCCCCCGATTCCGGTTGATGCTCCTCCATAAGGCTCTAACGCCGAGGGGTGATTATGGGTTTCTACCTTAAAGCAAATATTGTAATCCTCGTCAAATTTAACAACTCCGGAATTATCACCAAAAACCGAAACACAATCTAAAGAGCTAATTTCACTGGTTGCTTTCATTATAGTAGATTTTAAAAGATTAGTTATTGTTTCTTCTTTTATAACTTTATTGTCTGAATTCAACTCCTGATAATCTATTACCCCCCTAAAGGTCTTATGAGCACAATGCTCTGACCAGAGAGTTGCGATAGTTTCAAGTTCGCAATCGGTAGGGTTGCGTTTTATTGATTTAAAATAATCTTGTATTATTTGCATTTCCTCTAAGCTTAAAGATAAACAACCCTGGTTAGATATCTCAAGTAATTTATTTTTATCAGCACCTAAAAGGTCGACTTCAACCAAATCAAATTTATAATCTTTACCAGAAAATTCATCCAAGGTACTTAATTCTTTTGTCTTTTCGTATCCTAAAACATGCTCTATTAAAGGGTTGTAAAGCAGTTTTGGGCAAAGATAATCTATCTGCTCTTTGCCTAATCCCTTAAATTCATAAAATTTAGCTGTTCTTACACTTTTGATTTTTAAGGAAAGTTCTCCGATAGCTTTTTCCAATGACATAGCAATTGGATCACAAACTCCGGGATTGTAAGTTATAAGTACTTGGCTTGAAAGCGGCTCTTGGGGGAAAATCCCTTCGCCTAAAGAATAATCCTCAATTACCGGGTCTATCAATAGCTGGTCAGCTATTTTTTTAATTTCATTCTCCGGTAAAGCCGACTCTATAAAATAAACTTTTTTAAAGAAGACATCGAATTCTTTTTTTACCCCTAAATCTCTGACCTCAGAAATAATCTTAGGGTAAGAATTATCAATCTTAGAAAATACATCTATTCGCCAAATCATTTTTTAGGGGAGTTTCTTCCCCGGTATCTGTATCCAGATACCGGGGAAAGTTTAAGACAATTTAAACCTTTTATATATCTTATTAATATTTGATAAATAAGTATACGGGTTAAAAATATCCTCTAATTCTTTATCACTTAAAAACTTTTTCAATTTCTTATCAGTAGCCGCTTCTTCTTTAAAGTTTGAATCTTTATTTATAACTTTCAAAGCTATAGCTTGAACCATATCATAGGCTTGCATCCGTGATAGACCTTTATTCATCAAATTTATTAATATTTTTTGAGAATAAATTATTCCTCGATTTAACTCAATATTTTTAAGCATCCTATCAGGGTTAACTTTTAGGTTTCTAACCACCTCTTTGGCCTTTTTAAGCATATAATCTAACCCAATGGTGGAATCCGGCAAGATTATCCTTTCAACCGATGAATGTGAAATATCTCTCTCGTGCCATAGGTTTATATTTTCTGAGGCAGCAAGCATATTAGCTCTTAATATCCTGGCTAAACCGCAAAGCCTTTCACAAATAATTGGGTTTTGTTTATGCGGCATAGCACTTGAACCTTTTTGCCCCTTGTAAAATGGCTCTTGCGCTTCAGCGACTTCGCTGCGGTGCAGGTGCCTGATTTCAGTTGAAAACCTCTCTAAAGTTGATGCAATCAAAGAAAGAACCGACATATAATAAGCTATTCTTTCCCGGGAAATTATTTGGGTTGAAACCTTAGCATTACTAATACCGATTTTTTTGCAAATATACTCTTCGACTTTAGGGTCAAAGTAAGCAAAAGTCCCTACTGCCCCCGAAACTTTTCCCGAAGCTACATAATTGAGGCTATCCTTTAGGAGCTTCCTTTCCTGAATCAGGTCATTATAAAGATAAAGAAACTTTAAACCAAAACTATATACTTCAGCATGTACCCCATGACTCCTTGCCATACAAAGTGTATCTTTATATTTGAGGGCTTTCTTTTTTACCTCTTTTATCAATGTATCCAAATCGCTTAATATAATTTTGGTAGCATCTTTTATCTGCCAAGCTAGAGTTGTATCAAGTAAATCCGAAGAAGTTAGGCCTAAATGCAAATATTGAGCGTCCTTTCCTAATTGAGAAGATATATGTTTAAGAAAAGCGATTATATCATGGTGGGTCTTTTCTTCGATTTTTTTAATCTTTTTTACAGATATTTTAACCTTATCAAAAGATTTGCTAACCCCTTTGGGTATCCTGCCGGCCTTCTCCAAAGCCTCACAAAGTAGAGCTTCAATCCTTAAAAAACGGCTGAATTTCTCGTTTTCATCCCAAATTTGACCTATTTCTTTTGGCGTGTATCTTGGAATCATCTTCCCCTCTCGGTTTTTCTACCTTAATCAGGAACCTACATCTTACCAAAACATACTCAAGTAGTCAATGAAAATAGGTAATTTTGATTATTTTTTGGGTTTTTTGAGGGAAAAACTTTCTTTTTTGGTAGGAAATTTTAAATTCCCGGTTTCTTTAATGAAATCCCCGACTGCTTCCTTAATTAAGGGGTAAATATCGCGGTAAACTTTAACAAATTTAGGCCTTTTTTCTCTCCAGAGGCCGAGTAAATCATATAATACCAATACCTGGCCATCACAATATTTCCCGGCACCAATCCCAATAGTTGGTATTTTTAAGCTTTCAGTGATAATCTTTGAAAGCTCATAAGGGATACATTCTAAAACCAGACTAAAAACTTTCAATTTTTCTAAAATCTTGGCTTGCCGCTTTAGCTGAGCAGCTCTTTTTTTATCCCGGCCTTGTACTTTATACCCTCCTAAAAGATGAGCTGTTTGAGGAGTTAAGCCGATATGGCCCATAACCGGTATTTCATTTTTAATCAACCTTTCTATTACATATCCGGCATCTTCAAACCACTCTATCTTTACAGCATCGGCTCCGGCTTTTAAAAACTTTTTAGCATTGTTTAAAGATTTTTTAGGGTCTTTTTGGTAAGCTGAATAAGGCATATCTGCCACCACCAAAGCCCTTTTTACTCCCTTACTAACGGCCTTGGTATGGTTTAATAACTCAGCTGTGCTGATTTGACGGGTTTCCTTCAACCCCAAAACTACATTAGCCATAGAATCGCCCACCAGAATAATATCTAATCCAGCTTCATCAAGTATTTTAGCAAATGAGTAGTCATAACAGGTCAACATAGTAATCTTATTTTTCCTACTCTTTGCTTTTAAATCCTCTAATTTTATTTTCATAGTTTATCGATGGTTTTATTTAACTTGTTACTGAAAAAAATGTATATTTTTCCCGTCTTTTTCATCGGTAATTAAAAAAATCTTCATTGTCGAAGGCCGCTTATCAAGAAAATCTTTTACCCCTTCTAACCCTAAAACAAAAAAAGCAGTTGCCAGGCCGTCAGCCGTAGTGCAATTTTTACTAATAACAGTGGAACTTAACATCGAATTTTCAACCGGGTAACCAGTTCTGGGGTCAATAATATGGGGATAGTTTTGATCGCCGAACTCAAAAAACTGCTCATACCCTCCAGAGGTAGCAATACCTTCGTCTATTAAATCTTGATTTGAAATTATAGTTTTTAATTCTTGAGGATTTTTGATACCGACTCTCCAAGGATGCCCTTTTAAAGTTCCCAAACAATATATATCACCACCGGCATTAACCAAAGCACTTTCAACACCTTCTTCCTTTAGTTTTAAAATAGCCTTATCAACCATATAACCTTTGGCTAAGGCTGAAAAATCCAATTTTAAACCCTCCCGCTTCAAGGTTACTGTTTGTTGCTGGGGGTCAATCTTCACATATCCCATCCCTCCGCTCTTTTGTAGAGATTCGATTTTTTCTTGAGAAGGAAATTCATCTATATTTTGAGTATTTATTAGGCCTTTCCAAAATTCATACAAAGCCCCGTAACTTACATCAAAAGCCCCATCGGTTAAAAGGGTTAGTTGTTGAGATAGTTCTAAAAGTTCAATAAGCTCTTTAGAAACTTTTACCGGAGTATTAAAGGTAGAATTTAGAATCGAGACTTCAGATTCAGGATTATTTACATTAAATATTTTATCCAAGCGTTTAAATTCTTCATAAACTATAGCTGGTGCTTTTTTATCCGGAGATTTTACCTCTAAAAAAGTGCCTGAAATAATAAAACTTTTTTTTGGAATACCAAAGCAGCCGATAAAAAACAATAAACTCGCTAAAACTACTATTTTTTTAGCCATTTTACTATACCTCCCCGATTAAAAGTATTAATAACATCCTCCTTAATCAACCACCCTCTTTTTGCAACACCGATGCCTAAATCTATAAATTTCAATTGTTCAAGCATATGAGCATCTGTACCTAAGAAAAATTTGACCCCGGTTTTTTTTATATTTAGAATTGCGCTATCATCCAAATCTAATCTTCTTGGGTGACAGTTGATTTCTAAAGCTACCTTATTATCGGCGGCTGCTTTAGCCACCTCTAATAAATCAACCTCATAACCATCTCTTGCTCCCCAAAGTGCCCCGGTTGGATGAGCTATAATATTTACATACTTACTTTTACAAGCTGAAATAATTCTTTTAGTTATTTGTTTTAATGGCTGTTTAAAGCCGCTATGTATCGCAGCAATGACAAAATCAAATTCCTTTAAAATGCTATCTGGATAATCAAGGCTCCCATCACTTAATATATCAACTTCGGTACCCGATAGCAAATGAATATCTTTTATTTTTGAATTTAGAACCTTTATTTCCTCTAGTTTTCGGTAAACTTCATCCT
>CAZGLF010000034.1:0-14192 GCA_964526615.1 uncultured Planctomycetia bacterium | reverse complement strand
CTAACGTTGGTGAGTCTATTACTTTGGATCAGGGAGGACAGTGGACTGATAACTTTACTCCATAATACCTTAAAAGTATCATGAGAAAGTCGTTCACTATAGTTGAATTAGTTATCGTAGTTATTATTGTGGGCATACTAGTTAGTTTTGGTATGCCCGCATACCTTAATGCCAGGCGTAAAGCTATAGACAGGGAGGCTCAAAGCCAGGTTAAGCTGCTTCAGGCTGCTGAAAAAGTCTATCGCATGGAAACTAACCAGTATATTGCTTGTAGTAGCAACCAAGATTGCAACGATAAACTGCATACTGAATTACCGTCTTCTATCGCTAATGGTGGCAATTGGGATTACCAGGTAATAAACGTTAATAACGCGGCATCGCCGCCGACTTTTACGGCTCAAGCGACCGGTACTGCCGGTAGTTCTAATTGGCAGATAGACCAGGATGATGAAAAAGCAAGTAGCTTTTAAAGGGTAGATTATGTTAAAAAAGAAAAAATCAGTAACTTTAACCGAAATATTAGTTGGGGCAGTTATTTTAGCTTTAGTTTTTGGCGGTTTACTTGCTTCATTTTTAGCTACCAGGGGTTATGTTACCAGAGCCAATAAACGCTTAATTAGCAGTAATTTTGTCAGGAGAACCTTTGATAATTTGTACAATACAGTGAGAGCTGACCATTGGGATGCCGCCGGAACCCCGCTTTATGCATCGGGAACCGCCTGGCAGAATCATAATTTTAATGAAGTGAACTTGGATTTAAGTACCGGAATCGATAATATCCAATATTCCGGAAGTTATCAGGTAAGAAAAGTGCCTGGACAGGATTATCGGGAAATTAAAGTTATTTTAAATTATCCAGTTGAGTAAATTAAAGATGATTAAAAGATCGCTTACTTTAGTTGAATTAATTATCGCAATTGTTTTATTAGGTGTTGTGGTTTTAGGGGTTATGGCTTTTGATAGCGCCAGCCGTCAATTTTTACGCTCTTCAGAGAGAAAAGTAGAGGTTTTGAATGAACTAACTCTGATAATGGAGCATATTCACAAAAATACCCTTTTAGGTATTGGCGATGCTAATAATCCGGCAATAGCCGTTACCGAAAGCCCTGGCGGAGTATTTAATGTAACAATTCGTCAAGATTTAGCTACCAATGGCAACCCTTTAAATACCCCGCAAAACTATGGTGATGATCGGGCAGTACGTTATATTTTTGATACCAGAGCCGGGAATAATTCGGTTACTTATGCAGTTTTAAATAGCGGGGGCGGGGTTGTTGAAACTCAAGTATTAGCTAATAATATGTTAAGGTTAACAGATGAAAGCGGCACTTTAACTTTAGATATGCAGCGTACCAGCCTGGGTGAAGGTGTAATGGCCGGCGGAATAGTTATTAATAACCTAACTTTTAGGATGCGGGCCGATGAAGAATATGATGCAAAAGATAATCCCGAGGTAACTATTGACCGTCAATATTTTTTCCCGCTTTCCCAGTCATCAAACTAACTGCACTTAAATAAAAAAACAAGTTTTTTAAATTTAGTATAATAATTGTTAGTTAAAGGAGAAACCAGTTTGAAGAAAGCATTTACTTTACTTGAGTTATTAATTGTTGTAATAGTTATATCGGTTTTGGCAACTTTTGCTATGCCGGCTTATTTACGTTCGGTTGAAAGAGCAAAGGAAGCCAAAGCTCGCCATAATATGGCTTTGATTGCCAGTGCCGAGAATCTTTACCGGGCCGAAAATGATACCTATGTTAACGCCGGAGACAATCCTAATGATGCTGGTGCTCCCGGGCCGACTTTGGGAGATTATGTTGAGCTAGAAGATATCGGCCAAGATGATGATTGGACCTATTCGGTTACCAATGCTTCCAGTGATACTTTTCTAATACATGCACTGCGAACCGCCGGGTATAATAGCGGAGAAGAGTTAACTTTAAATCACGATAAAGTTTGGGGAGGAGATTTTACCCCCTACTAAACTTCTAATTGTTTTCTCACCTTTTATGATTGTTAAAAAAAATAAAGATGACCTAATTAATTATTTAGAAGATACTTCTAATTTATCGGGCCTATCAAGCCTGCTGTATGTTCCTCAAAATAAAACCGAACTAAAAGAAGCCATAATTAAATGCCGCGATAACAATATGGCATTTACTTTATCAGCCGGGCGCACCGGAACAACTGGTGGGTGTATTCCCTTTAAAGGGGCCATAATTTCTATCGAAAATCTAAATCGGGTTTTAAGCATAAATAAACAGGAAAAAATAGCTAAGCTAGAAGCAGGAGCCACTTTAGAGACTTTGGAAAGCCAGGCTAATCAATTCAATCTTACCCTTGCGGCATCCCCGACTGAGAGCTTGGCTACGATTGGCGGGGCGATTTCAACCTGCGCATCAGGAGTCAGAGGTTTTGGCTATGGTTCAATTCGCAAATACATAAAGGAAATCGAAGTTATCTTAACTAATGGCGAAACTTTATTAATTAAAAGGGGTGAGGTTTTTGCAAGGAAGAGGCATTTTAATTTTAAGCATAACGATAAGGTGTTTGATTTTTACTTGCCTAAATATAACTTACCACCGGTTAAGACACAAGCTGGTTACTTTGTCAAAGATGGTATGGATTTAATTGATCTTTTTATTGGAAGCGAGGGCACCTTAGGTGTTGTTTTATCATGTGCCGTCCAGCTTCAAGATAGATCCGATTCGGTTTTTGATGGCTTGATCTTTTTCAAAAATGAAGCAGATGCCTTAAGTTTCGTTGAAATAATAAAAGAAATGAAAAACGATAGAATTTTTCATCCCACATCTTTAGAGTTTTTCGATAAAAACTCTTTAAATTTTTTAAAAAAAGAATATTCGTTTATTCCCGAATCAGAGTCTGCTGTTTATTTCGAACAAGAGGTATCCGATAACGGTGAATATGATTATCTTTTTGAAACCTGGCAAAAACTCTTAGAGGAAAGCCGCGCCTACTTAGATGAAAGCATATTCGCCGATACTCCTAAATTACGCCGAAAAATATTTGAATTCAGGCATAAATTACCACAGTTAATCAATGAGTTTTTAAGGCAAAATAAACAGGTAAAAGCAGCAACCGATATAGCGGTCCCGGATGAAAAATTTAGAGAGATGTATGATTATTACTTGCAAAAAGGGGAGGAATCTAAAATAAAGTATTTGAATTTTGGCCATATTGGAGAATCTCACCTACATTTTAATTTTTTACCTCAGAGTAAAAAAGAAAGCAAAAGAGCACGCAGGTATTTGAAAGAGTTTTGTCAAAGGGCAGTTTCTTTGGGGGGAACGGTTTCAGCTGAGCATGGCATAGGAAAGCTTAAAAAACCTTATTTAAATATTATGTTTACTGAAGAGGATATAAAGGATATGGCCCGGCTTAAAAGACACTTTGACCCAAAGTGTCTTTTAGGCCTAGATAATATATTCAATAAAGAAATTTTAAATCAAATATGAAGAAAGAGCTAGATGTGGTCGCTGCTTTAATAAGAAAAAAGGAAAAAGTTTTGCTTTGCCAACGAAAAGAAGGTGATGATTATGGACTCCTTTGGGAGTTTCCCGGTGGAGTAGTAGAGGAGAACGAAGATTTAAAGGCAGCTATTGAGCGGGAAATAGAAGAAGAATTAGGAATAAAAATCAAAGCCAAAGATTTAATTGATGAGTTTACCGATGAAAACGAAAATTTAAAAATTAAGATATTTTTCTTTGAATGTGATATTGATTCCGGAGTTGTTTGTGCTAAAGATTGTCAGGCTTTTGGATTTTTTAGCCAAGCAGAGGTAGAGGCCCTTTCTCTTGCCCCGGCCGATATAAAGATTTTTTCTTATTTAAAAAAAAACGGCTATTTCAGATAGTGTAAACTATTATTCGCAAATTACGGCTAAGATGAACACCTTTGAGGTGTCCGACTGCACACAATACTGGCTGACGGACTCCTCGGAGGTGTCTGGTAAATTTGCGAATAAATCTTGACAGTGCTCTATTTCACTGAATAGTTGCAAGATTGTTAAAATTAGCTATAATACCTTAAGTATGAGAAAACAACTACTTTCCTTGTTAAAAAAAGAAGCATTCTCCAAAAAGAAGGTAAAATTATCCTCAGGAAAAATAAGCAATTTCTATATCGATGTCAGAAAAGTATCCCTAAGCCCTGAAGGTATATATTTGATTTCTCACCTTATTTTTCGGTTAATAAAAAATCAAAATATAACAGCTATCGGGGGACCAACCTTGGGGGCTGATCCGATAGTTGGCGGAGTATGTTATTTAGCTCATAAAAATAAAAGAAAGCTAAAAGGTTTCCTTATCAGAAAGTCTCCTAAAAAACACGGACAGCAGAGATTAATTGAAGGCCAAAAGTTAGCAGCTTCAGATAAAGTGGTGATAGTTGACGATGTGGCAACCAGTGGAGGCTCTTTGATCAGGGCTTTAGATGTTTTAAAGGGTGAAAAGATAAAAGTAAAGCAAGCAATTGCAATTGTTGACCGGGAAGAAGGCGCTAAAGAGTACCTTAGTAAATTGGATTGCCCTTTGACTTCTCTTTTTACTAAAAGCGATTTTTTCTAAACCTTTTAAGGTTTTTACCTAAAAATACCATGCAATACTCACCGTTTTTGAGACAATTAATATTTTTTATAATTTGGGTTTTGTTTTTATCGGCTTGTGTTCGTAGTGAATATAATGTTGGCAGCCGAACACAAGACGTTTATTTTTACTCTACCCAAAGAGAGATAAATATGGGCCGCAATATTGCAAAAGCTATAGAAAGAGAGTTTGAGATTTCAAATAATCCCTACGATATTGAGAGGATAAGTAAAATACGCAAAAAAATAATTCCGTATGTAGACCGGCAAGAATTAAATTACTTTTTTTATGTAATTGAAGCTGACGAGAAAGGTCAAGGCCAGGTGAACGCTTTTAGTTTGCCCGGAGGTTACATTTATATTTTTAAAGATTTATTAGATATGCTTGATGAAGAAGAACTTGCTTTTGTTTTGGCTCACGAGGTAGGTCATGTCGTTAGCCGGCATCATATAAAACGGCTTCAGGCTGCCATGGGTTACAATCTTTTAACCCTTGCTTCGGTTGGAGCCTCAGCAGATCCGGAATTTACCAAAGGACTTTCTTTTGCTTTAGCTCAAATAATAGTTGCACATTCAAGAAAAGATGAGTTCAATGCTGATGAATTAGCGGTTAAATACACTAAACGAGCCGGTTACGACCCCAAAGCAGGTATTGAATTGCTGGAAAAGCTTTATCAGGAGCATAAAGATAAGATAAGGCCTTTATCTTATTTTAGAACTCACCCCTTTACTGCTCAAAGGATAAGACATATTAAAGAGAGTTTACATCTGCCTTTAGATGTTGAGGATTACCTGAATTTTTAATTAAATTTATTAGTTGTGGCGGAGAGGGGGAGATTCGAACTCCCGTCTCACATAAGTAAGAACCGGTTTTCGAGACCGGCGCCTTAAGCCAGACTCGGCCACCTCTCCAAAAATGCCCTCGAGAGGATTTGAACCTCCACTCCTTTGCAGGAACTAGCTCCTGAAGCTAGCGTGTCTGCCAATTTCACCACGAGGGCAATTATCGAAGGGAGAAGGAAGAAGGTAGAAAGAAGAAATTAAAACTTTAATCTTCTTCCTTATACTTAATACTTATATAGCTGATTTTATTAGCTTTGTCAACTAATTATCGTGTGTTATAATTTTACCTATGGGTGTAGTATCATTAGCGGTAATCAAGCTTTCACTGATAGCGGTATTAGGATTTTATCTATTTAAAAAAAGAATTATTAAAGCAGAGTCTTTGGATTTTTTGACTTTTTTTATAATCAATATTTCCGTGCCGGCTTTAATTTTCTCCCATCTTATTAGCAATGATAATACGGTTTTATCCAAATCCTTGTGGCATTTTATACTTTTAAGTATAGTAGTTTTTGGAATAGGATATGGGTTATCGATTGTGGGTTTAATAGGACAACCGAAAAAATCAAAAGGGGAATTTATCAGTTTGGTGAGCATTCAAAACGCCGGATATTTACCGATGAATATAGCACTTTTTCTTTTTCCGGAGAGTCTGCGCCAGGAGTTTTTAGTCTACGTTTTTCTTTATTTGTTAGGATTTAATGTGATTATGTGGAGTGTAGGAAGTTTTTTAATTTTTAAGGGTAAAAATGAAAAATTCCGGTTAAAATCAATTTTTACCCCTCCGATAACCAGCACTATTTTAGCTTTAGCATTCATATATTTAAGGTTAGCCGATTACATCCCGTCAGTTGTTCTTTCACCGATCAAAATGGTCGGCCAAACCAGTTTTGTTTTATCAGTTTTGGTTTTAGGATGCTGGTTAGCTAAAGTTAATTTAGGAGACCTGAAATCAAGGCTTTTCCTCTTACTTGAGGCAAGTTTCTTAAAACTAATAATTTTACCGTTTTTGCTTTTAATTTTTGTTTTAGGTTTTGATATAGTCTCGCTATTTGGCCTTTTTATTATTTTACAGGCGTCAATGCCTTCGGCCACGACATTGCCGATAATAGCAAGCCTAAGAGGAGCCGATAGTGAGTTTATATCTCAAGGAGTATTCTTAAGTAATATTTTCAGTATTGCAACTATCCCTTTTTGGCTAGGGTTGTATTTAAAATTCTCAGGGTATAGTTTCTAAATATTTATTCCAATGAAAATAGTCGCTACCAATAGAAAAGCAAGGCATAATTACCATATTGTCGAGACATTAGAGGTGGGTATAGCGCTGAAGGGAAATGAAGTAAAATCTTTGCGCACAAAGAATTGTTCTTTAGTGGATAGTTTTGCCCGAGTCGAAGCAGGAGAACTTTTTTTATACAATATGCATATTCCGGAATTTGAAAAAAGTTCATATTTTAAAGCTGAACCTAAAAGAAGAAGAAAACTCTTGGCTCATAAGCGCGAGATACGAAAACTTATCGGGCTTACAACTCAAAAAAGCTTTACCTTAGTTCCGCTTAGGGTGTATTTTAATGACCACAGGGTTGCTAAGATTGAGTTAGCCTTGGCCAAAGGTAAACAAAGTTTTGACAAACGAAAGAAATTAAAAGAGGATGTTGTAAAAAGAGAAACCGAGAGAACTTTGAAGAAGTTTCACAGACGAGGAGGATAAAGTGTCAGATGTTATTAATTTAGGAATTGATGCTGCTAAGGCAGCCGGTGATTTTTTGTTAGAAAATTTTGGAAGGATAAGCGAAATCGAGAAAAAAGGCGACCGTAATTTCGCAACGAACCTGGACCGGGAAGCCGAAAACATAATTATCTCTAAGATTAAAAGTAAATTCTCTAATCATGGGATCATTGCTGAAGAAAGCGGTAATAGTAATCCTGACAAAGATTATCTTTGGATAATTGACCCTCTCGATGGTACCCATAATTTTATGCGTAACATTGATATTTTTGGGGTCTCAATTGGCATTTTACATAAGGAAGAGTTCGTCGGCGGCATTATTTATATGCCCGCAGACGGTGAATTATATGTTGGAGAAAAAGACAACGGTGCATATAAAAACAATAAGAAAATTAAAGTTTCTGAAGTTGATGACTTGAAAGAAGCTTCAATCTCTTTTGATTCCAGCATAAGATATTCCCCCAAGATTATGCTGAAGACATTGGGGAAACTCGCCGATGAGGTATTTAATGTGCGCATGCTTGGCTCTTCAGTGAGAGCATTGAGTTATATTGCTGAAGGCCTGCTTGATTTTTCGGTAGAATTTCACGACCGGCCCTGGGATTTTGCTGCAGGAGTATGCTTGATTCGGGAAGCCGGGGGCCTTTTAAGCGGGTTAAAAGGAGAACCTTTATCTTATAAAAGTATCGGTTATATTGCTTCAAACCAGCATTTGCAACGAAAAGTTCAAGACATTGTGCTTTCATATCTAAAACCTTGATTGACCAAGCCTTGCATATATGGTACAAATAAATTGAAGGCTGTGGCAAAAAAGAGGGGGCGAAAATGAAAAAAATTAGTTTTTTTGTGTTAGCATTTGTTTTATTGATGCCGATAACATTTGCTCAAGAAACCGTCACCATAACTACCTACTATCCTTCCCCATACGGGGTCTATAAGCAAATCAGATTATATCCCACTGATGATATTGACCCCAATCAACCTTGCACTATTAAAGGCGAGATGTATTATGATGACTCCGAAAGCCAAGCTTACATCTGTGATGGTAGTAAATGGACTAAGCTAGGAGGATTAGATGAGCCGGAGTGGATTGCCGGTGCAGTGATGAGTGGGCCTTTGGAAGAATTTAAACCGGGCTTAATCAATTATTTCAATAATAGTAAAAGCTACACCCCTTATTATGATGTCAATAATTGGAACATTGTTGGTGGCAGCCAGGATTTTAGCGAGCACCGGCCACGGATACTTAAACTTAGCTTAAGAGGAGACTTAACCGCCGGTCAATATAAAATAGAATATGGTGGAGGAAATCTTAGCTTTACTACCGGCAGTAAATATAGGGTTACTTTATATGTTACTAGAACTGGCTGGAGTAGTTGGCATCCGATAGACCAATATGAATTAATTAATCCAGCAGCTACCGATAGCACAAAATGTAATTTTTCTGACGGTAGTGTGGAAATCCCGGTGCGTGAAGCCTCAATTTTCTTATATAATAATTGGAACTTATTTTTAATAGTACGTGTTCAACCAATGTATGAAGCCCTAGATTGGGATATGGAGATAGGCACACCTTCTTTGAATGTCGGCAAGATAGAGTGGGATAACGCGATTAGCCCATCAGGTGATGATATCGGGCCGGCATTTGATTCCGGCGGTATACACGCATGTAGTCCTGATATGAAAAGTAATTTATGTGGCCCTAATGCTCACCCTAACGTTGATGTTGAGAGTTATTATGATTACAACAGGAGTTATTATTACATGAAGGTCCTAAATGGTTGGGGCGGAGCAACTGTGTCTAATATCAATATTGATATTTATAAAATGGATTAATGGAGGCGAAAAATGGGTAAAAAAACAATTATTGTAGCTTTTTTCTTAGTAATTTTTATTGGCGCATCCTTTAATTATGAGTGCAGCGCTAAAACCGAAGTTAAAAAAACCTATTATCCTAATGGAGTATTGGAATCTCAAACCCCATATAACGAAGAAGGGCTTATCGATGGTAAGGTGAAAAAATATTATGAGACCGCAGACTTAATGGCAGTTATCCCTTATAAAAACGGTATAAAACAAGGAGTTGAAAAGACATATTGGGAAACCGGGGACCTTCAAGCAGCGGTGCCTTATAACAGCAACAGAAGAGATGGAAAAGCTCAATATTATGATCTAGACGGCAATTTGGTAAAAGAAGTTATTTGGGAAAACGGCAGAATGGCAGAGGTAAAAAAGCATCCTGTGAAAATCCAAGAATAGGCTATTTGTAAAAAAAGCTCAATTGACTGTAATTTATATATATGGTATAAATGAAGTAGCGTGGTTCAAAAAGGGGGCGAAAATGAAAAAAATTATTTATATTTTTCTTTTATTGGTTATAGTGCCGCTTATTTCTTTTGCACAAACCCAAGAAACCATAACTATCACAACTTATTACCCCTCGCCTTATGGAGTATATCAAACTTTAAGGATATTAAACGACGATGAGGAAATAATGCTAGGAGACGACTCTAATCATCCAGCAATTGAGCTAAGAGATAGAGACGGGGATGGGGGGAGGCCTTATATCGACTTTTCTAACAATCCTACCAGTGACTACAATGTCCGTTTACAATTGAGCGACACCAATGATTTTACGCTTCGCGGCGGAAGGACAACTTTTATGAATAATGATGGATCTCCGGCTACAATTCGGGTTGGCAGTGTTTGGTATTGCTTGAGCTATTAAAATTTATTTAAAAGGAGTTTTTATGCATAAATTTATCAAAGTATGCAAAAATAGTGTTAAGTTAACTGTAGATTCAAAAATTTATCCTTTGTCTACGATATATTCTGCCGGTTATGCTTTTTTGGATAAAGGCTATATTTATTTGGATAAAGGAGAAAAAGGGAAAATTGACATTTGGATATTTCCCAAAAATAAAAACAAAAAATTGGATAAGTTAGGTATGGATTTTTACAATGAGCTTCTTAATTATGCCCATTACTTTGACAGGGTCAAAGAAAATTCTGAATCTATAAAGCTTATAATGCAAAGAGCTTTATTTTCGGCTGCTCCTTCACTAGCCCAAGAAGCCGAAGAAGCTGAGATACAAGATTTAATCAAAGAATTGGAAGAAGAAGAGTCGGAAAATACCAAGAAAAAGAAGTGATGTACCCCTTTTGTAAGAAAATCGGAAAAAAAACTTATATTAAGCTGCATAAGGGATTATATGGTAAAAATTTAATAGAGAGAATTAAAAAAGAATTTCCCCAGGATATTCTTTCTTTGAAAGCCAGTAAAAACTATCATCTTTTAGAATTAGATATCGACGGCCCGGAAGATTATTTTGATTTTTGTAACTATTTAATATATTATAGTAGAATTTCATGACCCCCTTGGCTCCAATAATGCCTCAGTCTTTACCGAAAATTAAGAGAGTAGCCCTGTTTGTGGGTTATACTTGTATTAATAATTGCCGATTTTGCGTTGTGGCTGATAAGCGTATTTATCCTGATAAGTCTAGCCAGCAGATAAAAGATGAATTGTCAGATGCCTATAGGAAAGGTGCTCGGGAGGTGGTTTTTACCGGAGGAGAATTTACGATAAGGAATGATGTTTTTGAAATTGTAGCATTTGCAAAAAAACTAGGTTATTTAATTATTCAAGCTCAAACAAGCGGAAGAATGTTTTCCTCGATAGATTTTTGCAAAAAAATTATCTTAGCCGGAATGAATGAATTTTCTCCAGCTCTTCATGGGCATACTGCGCAGTTACATGATTTTCTTACCAGAAGAAAGGGGAGTTTTAGGCAGACGGTTTTAGGTATTTATAATATAAAGAAAATAACACGAGGAAGGATTCGGATACTTACCAATACTGTTGTAAATAAGTATAACTACAAGTTTTTACCGCAGATAGCTGATTTGCTTATTAAATTAGGTGTTAATCAATATCAATTTGCTTTTGTCCATGCTTTGGGAAACGCCGAAAGAAACTTTAAAACCGTAGTTCCTAAAAAAAGTAAAGTTATGCCCTATTTAAAAAAAGGATTGGATATGGGTGCCAAAAGAGGCATGCTTGTTATGGCTGAAGCTATTCCTTTGTGTCTCATGAAAGGATATGAAAAATACGTTTCAGAGTTTTATATTCCTTCGACCGAAATCAGAGAAAGGGGCCGCACGGTTGATAAATTTGAAGAAGTAAGGGTTAAAGAGGGAAAGGTTAAGTTTTCAAAATGCAAAATATGTAAGTATTACAATATATGCGAAGGCCCCTGGAAAGAATACCCTCAATTTTACGGAGAAGATGAATTTGAACCGGTGATAAATTGAATATGGAAGTAAAAGATTTTGCTATAATTCCTTTTAATTCTACAACGATCAAAGATAAGTATTTGGTATCTAATGCTTTGGGAGGGTGGGATGTATTGACTAAAGAAGAGTTCGATATTTTTAATTCCTTTAGCGTAAATAGAGATTCCCCGTTATTCAATAGGTTTTACGAAAAAAAACTTTTATTGGATGAAAATAATTTACAGCAAGCAGTAAGTGAATATAAGAGGTTAAATATCAATCTTTTTACAGATACTTCTTTGCACATAGCTGTGTTAACTACAAGGTGTAACCTGTCTTGTGTTTATTGTCAAACTAGAACTCTTAAATCTCAGGATATGAGCCACGAAGTGGCTTCTCGGGTTTTAAATTATATATTTAGCGTTAAAACTCCTTATGTTACTTTAGAATTTCAAGGCGGGGAGCCTTTACTTAATTGGGACGTTTTAGCCTTTACAGTAGAGCATGCGCGAAAATTTAATACCCATAAGAATTTAAAAATTGCCTTAGTAACTAATTTAACACTTATGGATGAAGCTAAAATGAAATTTTTAACTGATTTTGATGTAGAAATTTGTACCTCCCTTGACGGCCCCAAAGACATACATGATAAAAATAGGGTATTTACTAACGGCAAGGGTACTTATGATACGGTGGTTAAGAACATTTCTAAGCTTCATAAGAAATTTGGCAGGAGAGTAAATCTTTTACCCACCGTAACCAAACATACTATTAAAAATTTTAAAGGCATAATAGATGAATATGTTAAGTGGGGAGAGCCGGAAATATCACTTAGGCCGGTTAACGAGATGGGGTTTGCCTGCAGTAATTGGAAAAACATCGGATATTCGCCAAAAGATTTCGAGTCATTTTACAAGAACTCTTTGGATTATATATTGAGTTTGAATAAAAAAGGAATATTTATACGTGAACGTATGGCCAGGGTTATCCTGCAAAAAATAATTGCTAAGCGCGACCCGGTTTATGTGGAGCTTATGAATCCTTGCGGAGCTGGGCGCTCAACTATATCTTATATGCCTGACGGAACTTGTTACCCTTGTGATGAGGCTAGAATGGTTGGTGAAGATATGTTCAAGTTAGGAAACATTTTAAATGAAGATTATGAAGACTTGATGAAAAAGGAAAATCTTATGCATATTTTAGAGGCGTCCTTGATAAATTTATGGGATTATAGTTCGGCATTTTCTCCTTGGATGGGGACGTGCCCGGTGGTAAACTATGCTTTGCAGAATAATATTGTTCCCAAGATTCACTGCTCATTTATGCATAAAATATATAACTTTCAATTTAGGTATATTTTTGAGAAAATAATAGGGGGTGGAAAAGATTCAGAGATATTAAAAGGATGGGTTAAAAAAGGGGGCTAATGATGAAGCGGAAAAAGAGTAGAAGAAAGTTTAATAACCTAAAAAAGACAATCAAAGGTTTTATTAAAGACGAGGACGGTTATATTACCAAGGATAATGTTTTGAAATTGGGTTTAGGAACCATTTCTGCTTTGAGCGTAATTGGTTCTTTGTCTAATTCATTTGCAGCTCACAGCAGCCACCCTAATCATGCTAACGCTAATGGTATACAGGAAATTTGGTCCGGTGATTGTTACAGGTTTGAGGCCGTACATACTAGCCACCCTTCACATGGAAGCCATGGCAGCTATTAATAAAAGTAGGAGAGGTGTTGTATGTTAAAAAAATGGCTAATTTTGATTTTGTTTTTAATGCCGGTACTTTTATTTTCTCAAGAAAGGCCTATTGTTTTTCCTCATGGGTCAAGAATTATCTCTGATCCGGAAGAGGAGATGTTTGAAAGGAAAGTCCAACACGGAATAAATTCTTTTTTAAACAGTGGCCATATTAGCCTCTTATTAAAATATTGGGCAGCAAGAAATGATGATTTATCTTTATGCAGGGGGGGGAGCGAATGCTTGGAAACCGCTCAAGATATACTGGTTGTTAGGTATTTGGCAGAGGGCAGGTGTGAAGAAATAGAGTATGAAACCTGGGGTGAAAAAGAATTCTGCAGAGCCATAAGAGATGATTCATGTAGTAAGATGGAGGGCTGGAGAAAAGATTTTTGTAACGGCCTGGCCTTGACGGATAAAAATCTAATGATGAAGGCTGCTTCTTCAAGAGATTTTAGAAGAGATACCGGTATTGCGCTAAGCGAGGATCAGGCAGCAAGTACTTTAGCACTTTTTTCGGGCTTTAAGCATTACAGTACTTTGCCTTGTGAAAGGTTTATTAAAGATGAGCCAATGCTGCCGGAGCAGCTGACTTGTGAAATTTTATTTTCTCCTTATGCCCGAGAGGCTTATGACTCTATTATTAGAGACATAGCTATCTTTAATATTTCTAAGGAAGAGATAAACCCTGACTTGTGCGATAGAGTTAAAAATCCAAAAATAAAGAAACACTGTTTAGACCGGAAAGTTAAGAAGCTTTATGATGTTTGGTAAGTTGTATCGAGGTATCATTGGGTCTGGGCTAGAAAAGCCTTTATTGGATTGTTGGGCAAAAATTCTGCCGCCTCCCATACACCACTTAAGATAAAAGCAATTTCTACATTTTAAAGGTAAATAATCAAAACGCTTGAGTTTCTTTATAAAAGGGTTTTGCCAGGACTCTCTTATTGTTTTCCCTAAATTTATATCTATAAAATAGCTGGGTTTAAAGTAGCCTTTTA
>CAZGLF010000033.1:0-14476 GCA_964526615.1 uncultured Planctomycetia bacterium | reverse complement strand
TTCAGCTTTGCCTTCGGCAAAGATTGCATACGACTCCTGCCAGGCGCATTGTTTTTGTTAGTCTGTAGACGCCTTCAGCTATAAAAGTTTTATTTATTGTGAGGGCGATGAGTGGATGCAATAAGTGAATTCTTCGAATTCAGCTTTGCCTTCGGCAAAGATTGCATACGACTCCTGCCAGGCGCATTGTTTTTGTTAGTCTGTAGACGCCTTCAGCTATAAAAGTTTTATTTATTGTGAGGGCGATGAGTGGATGCAATAAGTGAATTCTTCGAATTCAGCTTTGCCTTCGGCAAAGATTGCATACGACTCCTGCCAGGCGCATTGTTTTCATTTAAGAAGCGCCCGTGGCTCAATTGGATAGAGCGTTTGGCTACGGACCAGAAGGTTGCAGGTTCAAGTCCTGCCGGGCGCATTGTTTTTTATTATTTTGTAAATATTTACCGCTGTATAAAAGTATTATTTGTTATGGTGGCGGTGAGTGGATGCAATAAGTGAATTCTTCGAATTCAGCTTTGCCTTCGGCAAAGATTGCATACAAGTCCTGCCTCCCGCCTGCGACTTCGTCTCGGCGGGAGGGAACATTTATATTTTAAGGAGGTGAAAGGATGAAAACTCTAGTATTATATTATTCACGAGGCGGAACTACTAAGAAGATAGGCCAGATAATAGCAGAAGAAATAAAAAAAGCCGGTGTCGAAGTAGATTTAGTCTCAGTCGAAAGTTGTGATCCAAAAAGTTTACTGGAGTATGATGGAATAATAGTCGGTTCCCCAACTTATTACGGGACTTTAGCGTCACAGGTGAAAAAACTTTTTGACGAAAGTGTGGCTTTTCATGGAAAATTAGATGGGAAATTGGGCGCTGCTTTTTCCAGTGCTGCTAATTTAGCCGGGGGTAATGAAACTACAATTTTAAGTATTTTAGAAGCTATGTTGATACACGGCATGATTATTCAAGGAGACCCAAAAGGAGACCACTATGGTCCGGTTGCAGTTGGAGGGGTAGATGAGCGTTGCCAGACTAATTGTAAGCGTTTGGCTGTTAGATTTGTTGAATTGCTTAAAAAACTAAAAAGCTAATATGGCGATTTTAGTATTGGTTACAATACCTAAAGAAAAAGCCGAGTCTCTTTCTAAAGTGATTTTAGAGAAACGGCTTTGTGCTTGCGTTAACATATTAGGTGAAGTTGCTTCCTATTTTTGGTGGGAGGGTAAAATCGACACCGCTTCTGAATCATTATTGTTGATAAAAACAAAATCCGAGTTTTTCAATAAACTTAAAGAGGTAATCAAAAAAAACCACCCTTATCAGGTACCAGAGATAATCGCCTTTAATATTGACAAGATTAACCAAGAATATCTTGATTGGGTAAATAAAGAAACCAGTGATAAATGAATTGTTGATTAATTTAGAGCAGGTATTTACCAGTTCGCCGATTATTGGCCTAGGGGTTTCTTTTTTGGCCGGAATCTTAGTCAGTTTTTCCCCCTGTATTTACCCCTTAATTCCTATAACTTTGAGCGTAGTTGGAGTTGCTTCTTCGGCCAGCAAGACTAAAAGTTTTTTAATCAGTTTCATTTTTGTTCTGGGGATTGCAACCATTTACACCATTATGGGCATTTTGTCATCGTTGTTGGGGATTCTGTTGGGCGATCTTTTTATAAACCCCGTGGCTTATGCCGTAATGGCTTTTATCTTTTTAACTTTAGGCTTGGCATCCTTAGGGGTTATTAAAATTAAAATACCTTTTTTTTCAACTGTTTACCAAACTCAAATCCAACCCAATAGAAGTTTAATTTCAATTTATATTTTAGGTTTAGTAAGTGGGTTAGCTATCATTCCCTGCAACTTCCCGGTTTTAGGTGCTATTTTAAGCTTAATATCTCTTAGAGCTAATATTATTTATGGAGCGTTAGCATTGTTTTTGTTTTCCTTAGGCTACGGTGTTGTATTGATGCTTTTAGGAATTTTTACCGGACTGATTAGGAAGTTGCCAAAACAAGGTTTGTGGCTTATAATAATAAATAAGTTCTTAAGTGCTATTTTTATGGTAATGGGAGTGTTTTTCTTAATCAAGTTTATAAATTTGATCCGATGAAGAAATTTATAATAATATTTTGTCTTTCCTTTATGATCTTACCGCTAAGTTATGGTGAGAGTAAAAATTTTGAAACTTTAGGTTCAGGAAGTTTAAGTTATAAAGAAATAATTAAACCTAAACAAAGCATTCTCTTTGTCTGGACCACCTGGTGCCCGTATTGCCGGGAGCAGATAGAACGCCTAACCCAAAAATGTAGTTTTTTCGACAATATCGAAGTAATTTATGTAAATGTTGGCGAAAAAAGAGCAGAGGTTAAGAAATTTGCCGATAAGATGGGTTTTCAAACTTGTGTTAGAAATAAAATCATACTAGATGAAGACGGCTATCTTGCCAAGAAATTTTCAGTATATGCTTTACCCACCTTTGTTTTTTTAAAGAACGGTAAATTAAAGCATACTTCCTATTTTCTTAACGATGACTTATTAAAGTCGATTTTTGATTAATTATTCCTCAGCTAAAACTATTAAATTTCTAGTTAACTCGTTATTTGTCGAAGAAGATTCAAAGGTCTTGTTGTTGTAGTTAGCTAAGATTTTGAAGGTGTTGGTTCCGTCTTTTGGCAGTCGATACCTAAATTTTACTTCCTGAATTTCCCCGGATCTTAGGCTTTTTATTCTTTTTCTGCGGGTTGAGCCGTCAGGAAAAGTTATTTGCATAACCGACGATCGCACACGCAGGTCACCGGAATTTTTTATACCGGCTTTTAAAGTGATTTTTTGTCCAACTTTAATTTCTTTAGGTATAACTATGTCAATTGAGCTGACTTTTAGGTCAGGCAGGGTAGGCTCAATTGGGGTATCGATTGATTTTATTTTTTCATTTACTGCCTGAAGAAAGAGAGTGTTGAAAATTAGTTGTTTATCAATTAACCCTAATATTTCTAAAATTGTAGATTTACCCCAGGTAGCATTAGATATCTTGATTTCTTTTAGGATATCTTTCAAATTATGATTTGTTTGCATCAAGCACATTATATCTTCCGGAAGTAAATCCTTTAGTCTTTCAATATTGTGATCTTGAGCTAACCGAGAAAAAGCTTGGTATTTTTTAATCTCATACCTAAGGCAATTTTCAGGGCTGGTTAAAGGGGAACGCGAAAAAGATTCTTTTAACAGCTCATAATAACGATAAGAGCCGGATATAAGAGTCCCCTGGCTTGAATCATTAGCGGCTTTTTTGATGTTAAGGATTTGTTCATATTTTTTAATAAGGTTTTTTAAGGCCGTTATCAGGATTTTATCTTCTTTAAAAAAGTCTCTTACAAATACCGGTATATTTTTTCTATGGTTTTTGCGTCCTTTCATCAAAAGGTAACCGTATTTAGCCGGTTTTTTTATTTCATTTACGATTATATCCAGGCCGACATCATTTTCCGAGCGCAGCGAAAAAAATGTTTTAAGCGCAGCTTCATTGCTTTTTGCCAATTCTTTTAAAGCTATTGATAATTGGTCTAAAAAAAGTTTTTCTTCGAACGATAATTGTTTTTCCAGATAATTCTTTTTTTCGCGCCGAAGCCTTTTGGGCAAAGGCCTTTGGCCAAAACAATATTGGTTTAGGTTGATAAACATAAATATAAGTAACATTAACCAGAGATATTTAATTCTTAGCCTTTTCATTCCACCACCCTTGTTTTAAATGTTGATTAAATCTTAACTAGTAATATTGTATCAAAATAAGGAAAAAATGTATATTATATTTTGTTTTATATCTAAAATTCACTTTGCTTGACACTCCTGATTTTTTATGATAATTTAAACAATTCTTATGAAAAAAGAGCTCAAAATCGGTGTTATTGGATTCGGCAATATGGGCCAGTCTTTAGCGAAGACTTTGGCCGGTGAATCTCTCTATCAAGTTAAGGTTTATGACGCCGATAAGCGAAAAATCAAAAACATCAAAAAATTTCAAATAGCCAAGAATACCAAAGAGTTAATAGAGGATGCAGCGGTAATTATCCTGGCTATAAAACCCCAAGATGTAGTCAATTTCCTTAAATCTAATAAAGATTGCCTGACCCAATCTAAAAAACTATTGATAACTATTGCTGCTGGCCTACCAACAAAGTTGTACGAAGATCAGATTGAATGCCTTAGAGTAGTCAGGGTAATGCCTAATTTGGCTGCTAAAGTTGGGGAAGCGGTCTCTTTCATTTGCGGCGGTGGGTTTGCGACAAAGAAAGACCTAGCGATAGCTGAGAGAATATTTTCATGTATTGGTGAAGGGGCGGTAGTTGAGGAGAATTTTATTGATAAGGCAACCAGTATAAGTGGCAGCGGCCCCGGATATGTATTTTATTTTATGGATATTATTTATAATCAAGCCTTAAAGTTAGGGTTTGATAAAGAATATGCAAAAAAAACTATTATTCAGACTTTTTTAGGCGCAGTGAAACTTGCAAAATCATCGGATAAAAGCTTTAAGGATTTAGTTAAAGGGGTTGCTTCTCGGGGTGGAACTACTGAGGCAGCTTTAAAGGTATTTAAAGAAAAGAAAATAGATAAAAATATTTCCCAAGGCATAATCGATGCTTACCGAAGGGCTATGGAACTTTCGGGAAAAAAGAAAAAGAAAAAATAATATGGCTAGAATAGGCGTTATCGGCGGAAGCGGACTATATAATCTTGAAGGGGTGAATATCTTAAAACAAGAAGGTATAAGAACTCCTTACGGTGAACCTTCAGATAAATTAGTCCTTTGTGAATTAGAAGGTAAAGAGATCGTTTTTTTACCTCGCCACGGCGCACACCACACCATAAATCCTAGCAACATTAATTATCGCGCCAATATTTATGCTATGAAAAAAATGGGGGTGAGTAAGATTGTGTCGGTATCAGCCTGTGGTTCTTTAAAAGAAGAATTGCGGCCGCTTGATTTTGTAATACCGGATCAATTTATTGACCGCACTAATCAAGCCAGAAAATATACTTTTTTTGACCAAGGAGTAGTAGTCCATGTTTCTTTTGCTAGGCCAATATGCTCTGATATGGCTAGTATTTTGGAGCAAGCAGCCAAACCAACTAATGTTAAAGTTCATTCCAAAGGGACTTATCTAAATATGGAGGGTCCCCAGTTTTCCACCTTAGCTGAATCAAGACTTTATCAAAGTTGGGGTGCAGATATAATTGGGATGACTAATTTAGCAGAAGCTAGATTAGCAAGGGAAGCCGAGATTTGCTACGTGAGCCTGGCAGCAATAACTGATTACGATTGTTGGCATCCGAATCAAGAGAGTGTTACTGCTGAAGAAGTAATTGCCAACCTTATTAAGAATGCAAAAAAGTCCAAAGAAATTTTAAAGAATTTTTTAATAAATCTTGATGCCGGTAAAGCCTGCCCTTGCCAAGAAGCGTTGAAGTATTCAATTGTTACAAACCGCAAATTCATACCTAAAAAAATAAAGAAAAAGTTAGATATTATAATTGGTAAATATATAAAATGAGTATTTTAGTAGTTGGTTCAGTTGCGCTAGATACAATAAAGACTCCTTTGGGCCGGGTAAAGGAAGTTTTGGGTGGTTCAGCGGTTTATTTTTCCGCAAGTGCAGTTAATTTTGCACCGGTAAGTTTAGTGGCGGTTGTCGGGAAGGATTTTCCCGAAAAACACATTGATCTTATGAAGCGCTGCGGTATCGATATTGACGGATTGATTCAAAAGCCAGGAAAAACTTTTCGCTGGGAAGGTGAATATGGCTGGGATTTTTCCGATGCCAAGACTATCGCAACCTATTTAAATGTTTTTTCTCAATTTGAACCTAAAATACCAAAAGATTACATTAATTCAAAGCATATATTTTTAGCTAATATCGATCCCAAAATTCAGGAAAGATTATTAACGCAAGTTAAAAAACCAAAGCTAGTTGCTTGTGATACGATGAATTTTTGGATCGAGAAAAAGAGAAAAGACCTGCTTCGGCTTATAGGTAAAGTAGATATTTTTCTTCTTAATGAGTCCGAAGCCAGGGCTTTGACAACTGAAACTAATCTTATTAAGGCCGGGAAAGAGATACTGAAGCTGGGGCCAAAAGTGGTTATTATTAAAAAAGGAGAGCACGGGGTTTTGTTATTTACCGAAAAAACTATATTTGTAACCCCGGCGTTTTTACTGGAGACAGTATTTGATCCCACCGGTGCCGGCGATACTTTTGCCGGAGGGTTTATGGGGTATCTGGCCAAAGCTAAACGTTATAACCAAGGGGTTTTGAAGGAAGCCATTATTTATGGTACTATTATGGCAACTTTTGCAGTTGAGGATTTTAGTCTGCGTAAATTAGCAACTGTTACCGATAAAGATATTAAAAATCGTTTAAAAGAGTTCAAAAAGTTTACCGTTTATTAATCCTATGACTTATAAAGATACTTTAAATTTACCAAAGACTGAATTTTCAATGAAGGCTAACCTTTCTTCTTTGGAGCCAAAACTTATTGGCCGTTGGGAAGAGATCGATATCTATAAAAGATTAGCCTGCCAAAGAAAAGAAAATAAAAAATACACCTTACATGATGGCCCGCCTTATGCGAATGGGTTAATTCATATTGGCCATGCTCTAAACAAAATTCTCAAAGATATTATTTTAAAATATAAGAGTTTGTGTGATTATAATTGCCCCTATATAGCGGGTTGGGATTGCCATGGTTTGCCGGTTGAACACCAGCTTTTTAAAGAATTAGGTTTAAGCAAGCACGATGTTGATATCGAGGAGTTTAGGCGCAAAGCCAGAAATTATGCTTTAAAGTTCGTAGGAAAACAAGCCAAAGATTTTAAACGTTTGGGGATCTTTAGTGATTGGGAAAACCCTTATTTGACCCTAGACCCAAAGTATGAGTCTAAAGTTATCCAGCTTCTAGCTTATTTAAATAATCAAGGCTATATTTACCGCGGGCGTAAGCCGGTTAATTGGTGCGCTAAGTGCGAAACTGCTTTAGCCGAAGCCGAAGTAGAATATAGTGACAAAGAGTCGGATTCGATTTATTTTCTATTTAAATTAATCAATGGCAAAGATATTCTTTCCCAAAAAGAAGATGTTTATTTTTTAGTTTGGACGACTACACCTTGGACTTTGGTTTCTAATGTTGCTGTTGCCTTGCATCCGAATTTAGATTATTGCCTGGCGCAATATCAGGACAGGAAAATCATTTTAGCCAAAAGCCTTATTAGGTTATTAGAAGAGAAAATAGAAGTTAAGCTAAAAGTGTTAAAGGAGTATAAAGGAGTAGATTTAGAGAATTTAACCTTAAAACACCCTTTCTTTGAACGTGATTCCAAGGTGGTTTTAGGTGATTTTGTGTCAAATCAGGAAGGTAGCGGCTGTGTTCATATCGCTCCCGGCCACGGCCAGGAAGATTTTTCGCTAACAAAGAAATATAATTTAGAGGTTTTAATGCCGGTTAACGCTAAAGGGGTATTTGAATCTCCCCAAGATTTCAAAGGAAAAGATATTGCCGGAGCAAATAAGTTAGTTTTAAAAAAATTAGAAAACAATAATGCGTTAGTTAAACATCAAAAAATAACTCATTCGTATCCGCATTGCTGGAGATGCAAAGAGCCGATAATATTTCGGGCAACTTTTCAGTGGTTTCTTAACATCGATCATAGTAATTTACGCCAGAAGCTTCTTGATGAAACTGAAAATGTTACCTGGGTCCCAAAGAGCGGTAAAGAAAGAATGCGTTCGATGTTGGTGAGCCGTCCCGATTGGTGTCTTTCGCGCCAAAGGTTATGGGGTATTCCAATACCGGCAATCAAGTGTTGTTCTTGCGGGAATGTAATTTTAAATGAAGAAGTATTAAAAAAGACAGCTGATATATTCCATAAGAAAGGAGCCAATAGTTGGTTTAGCCTCTCCCTGGGAGAGTTTTTACCGCAAGACTTAAAGTGTAGCTGCGGCGGCAATAATTTTGAAAAAGAATTCGATATTTTAGATGTCTGGTTTGAGTCAGGAGCAAGTTTTCTGGCCGTAGTGAAAAGTAACCCACAACTTCATTTTCCGGCAGATTTATATTTGGAAGGGAGTGACCAGCATCGGGGGTGGTTTCAAGTTTCTTTGATACCGTCTACCGCTAAAGAAGGCCGTGCTCCTTATAATACAATATTGACACATGGTTTTGTGGTTGATGGAGACGGAAGAAAGATGTCAAAGTCTTTAGGCAATGTAATCGCACCCCAGGAGATATCTAAAAAATATGGGTCTGAGATATTAAGGCTTTGGGCGGCTTATTCCGATTACAGCGAAGACGTAAAGATATCTGAAGCTATAATTAAGCAATTAGTAGATATGTATCGAAAGGTAAGAAATACCATTAGGTTTATCTTGGGAAATATCGCTGATTTTGATCCCGAAAAAGATTCCCTAGGTTACCAGGATTTAGTTGAGGTCGATAAATATATGCTTTCAAAAGCTATGGTTTTGGTGAATGAAACCACCCAAGCTTATGAAGAATTTAGTTTTTATAAGGTGTGCCAGAAAATATTCAATTTCTGTAATTTAGATTTAAGTTCTTTTTATCTTGACATTTTAAAGGACAGGCTATATACTTTTTCACAAAATTCGCGCCAACGCAGGAGTAGCCAATTCGTTCTTTATAAAATACTGCGGATATTGCTTAAATTGATTGCCCCGATTTTATCTTTCACCGCTGAGGAAGCCTATTTAGCTTGTCCGAATATAAAAGATAAGAAGGATTCGATTTTCTTATCCAGTTTGGGCGAGGAGTTTAAAAGTGAATTTTTCAATCAAGAGGTTTTAAAAAATTGGGAAAAAATACTGGATTTACGCAGTAAGGTCTTAAAAGAGATTGAAGATAAGAGAGAAAAAGGCATAATCGGCAGCTCTTTAGAAGCTGAGGCCAAAATAAGCCTCAAGGGAGCCGATTATAATTTTTTTACTAGTTACAAAGATGTTTTGGGCGAGATTTTCATTGTTTCTTCGGTTATCATTAAAGAGGGCGATTTTTCAGTTCAAGTTAAAAAGGCCCAAGGCGATAAGTGTGCACGCTGCTGGAATTGGTCAGAGACTGTTGGAGTTGACAGCGATCATCCTGATGTATGCGCTAAGTGTTTGAGAGCTTTAAAGGAGGATAAATGATGAGCAAAAAAACTACTAAAAAAACAAGTAAAGCTAAATCACGCGGTAAGAAAAAAAGATTTACTAAACAAGAGTTAAATGATTATAAGGAAAAATTATTAAATTTAAAAGATGATGTTTTGGAGCAGATAAGAGATCTCTCCCAAGAGACTCTTATGAAATCTCAGAAAGATATGTCCGGGGATATATCAGGTTATGGTATACATATGGCTGATGTAGCTACTGATAACTATGAAAGAGATTTCAATTTGAATCTTGTTTCTAATGAGAGAAAGATTGTTCTTGAGATAGATGAGGCCTTGCAGAGGATCGAAGAGGGCACATACGGATTTTGTTTTATGTGTAACAAACCAATTGCCAAAACTCGCCTTAAAGCTATTCCTTATGCAAAGCATGGCCGTAAATGTCAAGAGCAGCTCGAGAAAGAAAACAGAATATAATTTATGATTTTAACGTGGATTATTGCCACGATAATATTTTTAAGCGACTTCCTGATTAAAGCCTACCTTTATAATAATTTTTTAGGCCAATCTATCCCAGTACTTAAAGATGTATTGCACATTACAGTTGTTGCCAATGAAGGTGCTGCCTTTGGGATACTATCCGGACATACTAATTTTCTAGTTTATTTAGGGATAATTTTCATTTTGTTTTTCTTTTATTTGATAAGAAAAGAAAAGGATAGGAGTTTACTTTTTTTAATACTTTCCGGAATGATACTTGGCGGAGCTTTATCGAACCTTTTTGACCGAATATTTCTAGGTTTTGTAATTGATTATATCGATGTAAAAATTTGGCCAGTATTTAATTTATCAGATTCATGCATAAGCGTTGGAGTTGGCTTGCTTCTTTGGCAGTCTTTGCGCCAAAAGTCTAAAAAAGAAAAAATGAGCGAATGAGTTTTTTCAAAAAAGAATTCAAGGTCGCAGAAGAATTTAACAAAGAGAGACTGGATAAATTTTTAACTAAACACCTTCCGCAATTTTCCCGCAGTAAAATTAATAACTTGATAAATCATGGTAATGTTTTAGTGGAGGGAGAGGTTAGAAAACCCAGTTATAAGTTAAATTCAAACGAAAAAGTTACCTTTGAGGCCAAAGAGGAAAAAAAGAAGTTGAAGCCTTTTGACTTTGAGGTTAAGATTGTTTATGAAGATAATGATATAATTGTGGTTGATAAGCCAACCGGTTTGGTTACTCATCCGCCGCAGAAAAATTATCACAAAACATTAGTTAATGTTCTTATATACTTAAAGAAAGATTTAGCTTCAACTGGTTTTTTGCGCCCCGGGGTTGTGCATCGTCTTGATAAGGAGACCAGTGGATTAATAGTTTTAGCTAAAAACCTCAAAAGCTATGAAAGTTTAGTTAGCCAATTCAAGAATAGAAAAGTCGACAAGCGCTATCAGGCTATAGTTTGGGGAGAGGTTTTAAAGAAAAATATAACCGTTGATTTACCGCTTGGTAGAGATAGTAAAAATAGGCTAAAGATGAAAGTTACTATGCTTGGTGTAAAAAAGGCGCAAACCCAGATAGAAGTAGTTAGAGTTCTAGAGAAAGCAACTCAACTTTTGATTAAGCCGATAACCGGAAGGATGCATCAAATAAGAGTACACCTTAAATTTTTGAATTTCCCAATTGTTGGAGATAAAAAATATGGAATCAAGGATTCATATAAAGATTTATTATTGCATTCTTATGAATTAAAGTTTAAACATCCTTCAAATCAAAAAACCATGAGTTTTAAAAGTTCTTTACCCGAAAGATTTAAAAAGTTCATTGAAGAACATGAAAAAGAAAATATATAAAATAAAAAAGTTATCAAGAATAAATAAAGAAATTAATATTCCTGCCGATAAATCAATATCGCACCGGGCCCTAATTATTTCCGGATTAACTAAGGCCAAGACAACTATTTTCCCTTTTATCGCCAGTGAAGATTTAACCGCCACTCTTAATTGCCTAAAAAGTTGCGGGATCAAGGCCACTTTAGATAAAGATAGATTAACCCTAAAAGGTGCGGGGTTACACTTTAAGAAAAGAAGGAAAGTAAAACTGTATGCACATCAATCCGGAACCACATTGAGGGTTTTTACCGGATTACTTTGTGGCCAAAGATTTTCTTCTTATTTTGATGCCCACCCTAGCCTTAAAAAAAGACCGATGCTAAGGATAACCGCCCCTTTGCGGCAAATGGGGGCTAAGATAAGAGCAAAAAAATATAAAGAGCAAGAATTTGCTCCGTTTTTAATTGAACCGGCCCAAAAGCTATCTTCAATAAATTATAAATTGCCGGTGGCAAGTGCCCAGGTTAAATCAGCAATTATTTTAGCTTCTCTTTACGCTAAAGATAAAACCCAAATACATGAACCAGTTTTATCGAGAGACCATACTGAGAGAATGTTGAGGGAGTTTGGTGTAAATATAAAGCGAAGCAGGGGAAAAATCATTATAGAGCCGCCTGATCAACTTAAGGGCCCGGCAGAATTATTTATCCCTTCAGACTTCTCCTCGGCTGCTTTTTTTATTGTTTTAACCTTAGTAGCTCAAGATTCCCAGATTATTTTAAAGAATATAAATTTAAATCCTTCTCGTTGCGGTTTATTGAAAGTTTTAAAACGGATGGGGGCAAATATAAGAATAAAAAATAAAAAAGATAGTTTCGAACCCTATGGCGACATCATAGTAAAAAGTTCCAAACTTAAAGCCGTTAAAGTAGAGGCTAAAGAAATTCCCTCAATGATTGATGAGATACCAATTCTCTCGATAGCAGCAGCCCTTGCTAGAGGGGAAACATTGATAAAAGGGGTTAGAGAATTAAGAGTGAAGGAGACCGATAGAATTGATTCGATAATTTATAATTTAAAGGGATCAGGGGTTAACGTTTCACTTAAATCTTACCTAAAAGACGGTAAACAAAATTGGGATCTAAAAATTCAAGGCACAAAAAAATTTAAGAAAAAAATTAATTTTAAAAGCTTTTCAGATCATCGAACAGCAATGAGTGCGATTGTGCTGGGTTCGGTAATTGACGGGGAGCACACTTTAGATGATATAAATTGTATCAATAAGTCCTTTCCGCAATTTCTTGATAAAATTGAAACTTTAAGAGGTGAATAATTCTTATGAAAATAGCAAGATTTTCTTATAAGAAAAAAATACGATGGGGCGCGATAGAAGATGATTCCATAAGGTTTTTAAAGAACTCTCCTTATAAAAAAATAGAGTTTTTGCAAAAAAAGATACCTACGTCAAAGGTGAAATTATTACCGCCGGCTAACCCAACCAAGGTAATTTTAGTAGGCTTAAATTATAAAGATCACGCTAAAGAATTAGGGATGAAAATACCGGCCGAGCCGATAATGTTTTTAAAGCCCACAACTGCTTTGGTAGGAAATAAAGATTTCGTTAATTATCCTCGAGGGGTAAAACGCCTAGACTATGAAGCTGAATTAGCTTTTGTAATCAAAAAGAAAGCCAAAAATGTCCTAAAGCACAATGCCCATAAATATATATTGGGGTTTGGCTGCCTTAACGATGTAACGGCAAGAGATATTCAGGTAAAAGAACTACAGTGGAGCCGGGCTAAATCTTACGATACCTTCTGTCCTTTCGGCCCCTGGATTGAGACTGAATGGCCCAAATCCAAGGTTAAGGTAGAATCTTATTTAAACGGAAAGCTAAAACAAAGTTCAAGTATAAATAATTTTATTTTTTCAATAAAAGATATTCTTTGCTTTATTTCACAGGTAATGACTCTTTTTCCCGGAGATGTTATATCAACTGGTACCCCTTATGGAGTTGGCCCGATGAAACGAGGCGATAAAGTTGAAGTAAAGATTGATGGCATAGGGGCCCTTGAGAATAAAGTTAGATAAAAATTAAATTCTAAGTAATAAATTACAAGTATCAAACAACAAATAATACCCAAATTCCAATAACCAATGTTTAAAGCAACTCCGGTTCGGATATTGCTATTTTGGCCGTTGGAGTTTATTTGTAATTTGGAATTTTTGCAAGGAGGTAATCAATGAAGTCTTATAAAAAATATCTCACTTTTAATACTAATGATCCTATTGAATTTATAAATATAACCGGCCATTTAACTAAAGTTTTAAAAGAAAGCGGCATCAAAGAAGGTTTGTGTTTGGTTAATGCGATGCATATTACTGCTTCGGTTTTTATCAACGATGAAGAAGGCGGTTTAAAGCAGGATTTTAAAGATTGGCTAGAAAAATTAGCCCCTTATGACCTCAAAAAGTATAAGCATAATCTAACCGGTGAAGATAACGGCCATGCTCATATAAAAAGAACTTTGATGGGGCGGGAGGTAGTAATTGCAGTAAGTGAAGGAAAATTTGATTTCGGCCCATGGGAGCAAGTATTTTACGGAGAATTTGACGGTCAACGCCCCAAAAGAGTAATGGTTAAAGTCATTGGGGAATAATAAAAAGCTTTTATGTGTTAAAGATTTATTATGGTATAATAAAAACCGAGAGTGTCAAAGTATTATATTAAAAAAGGGGGTTGCCATGAAAGAAAAGAAAAAACATTTTACTATTGTAGAGGTTATAATTGGAATAGTTATAATAGGAATTTTGGCAACTTTTGGCATTCCGGTTTATCAAAATATGATGGAGAGAGCAAAAGCCAAGGTTTGCGAGAGTAATTTAAATGTCTTACTTGGAGCAGTTGATATTTATGCTTTTGAAAATGATCAATTGCCGGGCACCTTGGGTCTATTAGAACATGAGCAATTAAAGGTTGCTTGGCAGCGGTATCTTGAAAAAGAAGGTGCCTGGAAAATAAAGCTAGCTTATTTTATAGTTGATTTAGAAAAACAGGGTTTAGTTTATGCTCAGGAAGCTTGGCTTAAGCGTTACGTTGGTGATTCTAAATATTTTGTTTGTCCGGCTGATGACACCCCGCCTCCCGGAGGTTATTCTTATGGAATAAACTCAAGCTTAACCGGTATCTCTTATAGCGAGTATAAAGAATTAGACGGTGATATTGTGGTAATTGCTGATAGCGATAGCCCGACTTTTCCTCCTTTTGATAAAAGACACAAGCGTTTTAGGCCGCTTGCTCAGCCAGAATATTATGCGGTACAGATAGAAAGAGATGAAGGTATTAGAGGGGTGCCTGACGGCGGGCAAGGCGGGCCTGGCGGTTCCAATGGCCACGGCGGTTCCAATGGCCACGGCGGTTCCAATGGCCATGGCGGTTCCAATGGCCATGGCGGTTCCTCGAATCCTTTTGCCGGCGGCAATGAAGAGTAAAGCAATTTTAATT
>CAZGLF010000032.1:12406-14756 GCA_964526615.1 uncultured Planctomycetia bacterium | reverse complement strand
ATCAAAGGAAATATTATCTGCAATATCCCCGCAACTAATACGCAAATTAATAATATGTGATTTTTAAAAAATCTACTAAAAAATAATACCCCGACGATAAAAGAAACATTCAAAAAAGCGGGGTTAACCGCTGGTATAAAAAACTTCTTTAAAGAATATAGAACCGATATAATATTTGAGGAGATCCCGATTAAAAAAAGATAAATGAAGGTTATTCGGGTAAAAGATACTGCTAAATTAAACTTAGCCGCATCAGCTAAAAAACCCGGAGCAATAATAACAACTAAAAACTTTGAAAATATTATGCCTAAAACCGTAGCTATAAATAAAATAATCGTAAAAAATGAAAACATATGGTTAGCCAGAGAAAAAAGATTAGCCTTATCTTTTTGATATTCCGATAGAACCGGAGTAGCTACAGATTCAGAAAACCCTTCCCCTAAAACGCTCCTAAATATATTAGGCAATCTGAATGCTACTAAAAAAGCCTCTAAAACCGGACCAGTTCCAAAAAAATTAGCCACCAACACATCCCGGATGAAACCTAAAATCCTTGAAATTAAGGTACCCAGGCTCAAAAGATAAGTATTTTTTATAAGTTTTTTAACCATAAGAAGCCTTTTAAAAAAAATCTTGACATTACTTGGTTATTCCTATAAAATCCTTCCTTAAAAAGGAGAAAAACTATGCCACAAAGAAGAGCAGCAAAAAAAGACTTAAGACAGAACAAAAGAAAACACGAACAAAATCTAAAGATTAAGCAGAAAATCAAATCTGCTATTAAAAATTTGAAAAAGTCTTTAGAAGAAAAAGACCTTTCTGTGAGTCAAAAAGCTTTAGCACAAGTCTATGAAGTTCTCGATAAAGCCGCTTCAAAAAAAGTAATACATAAAAATAAAGCTGCGCGAAAAAAGAGCAGAATTTCGAAACTTATAAAAAATACCGCTCAAGAATCCTCTAGCTAAAGTAAAATATTCAAAAATCACTGGTTAGATTTCAAAAGCTTAACCAAAAGAGTTTCAATAACTAAACGCGGTGGATGGCCCTTCTCTTTTATTGCCCGATCGGCTTGCCATAAATAATTAAAATACCTGTTCTTATCTGGGCAATCCTTAAGGTAAGAAAACTTGCTGACAAGAATACCTATTATTTTAGGCCCAATTATCTTATCTTTATAGCTTCCCTCAAACAATTTATCAAGAATATACAAAGAATTAACTAAATCATTATTTCTTATACTGGTAAAAAAATCATCTATCGAGATTTCTCTTTTGGCTGAAGCTACCTTAAATGATGCTGCTTTGGTCAAAATAAAATTAAATAGTTTATCTTTTGCAATACTTTTAGTTTTCTCTAATTGATATCTGTCTTTATCGGTCTCAAAAATAAGATAATTATTCAAAATTATCTTATTTAAATTATTAAAGATAAATGTACGAACATCAAAAGATAAGTCTTGAAAATTCTTAAATATTATTACCTTAGATTTATCAAAAGATGATGTAAATACTGCCGGGCCAAAATCCTTTAGTTTTATCTCTTTGCTATAAAAGGTGAGATTATTTATGGAAGTCGCTTTGTCCTTAGAAAGCCTTTTTTTAATGCTTTCTAAAGCGCGCTTACGCTGTGAAAAGTAATTGCCGGAAATTAAAAAAACTTTTTCTCTTATGCCTACCACTCTTCGATAACTGCCTCGGATATTCTTCTAGCTGTATCTTCAATTAAATCTATCTGAGCCGATGCTTCGCTTTTTTGATTAGTGCCGGAAAGATAATAAGATGTTTCACCGGTAACCGTCGCTTGCTTTAAAACATTACCGTCGGGACTGGTTAATTTCATATTAACCCTTAAACGCAATTTCTGTTCTTTAATATCGTCACTATTGGTATATCTCAAGGTCTCTTTAGAATATTCTTCAATTGCGCAATTAAGGGCCATTGCTTGAGGAGCTTGGTTGACAACCTGAATGCTGCCGTCAATATTAAATTGGTTTATCAATTCATTAGTTAATTTATTTTCAATTAATATCGGAAAATTGGCATAACCGGTGTCACTTCGATTCTCGGCAGTTATATTTATCTTATTAACGATTGGCTTTACAATAATTTTATCATATTCATAAGAAAACCCTCTCGTTGTATACCCACATCCGCAAAGAATAAAAATCATTATAAAAAATACTATATTTTTCATTATTCTTCCTCAACTTTTAATTCATCGGTATCGTTTACTTCTTCGTCTTTACTTTTAATTTCCGTCTTTTTATCTTGAGCTGACCTGATTTTAGCTAATTTCTCCTGGCGGCGTTTTTCTTTCAAAGCTTTTTTCTCTGCAATGCGTTTTTGTTTTG
>CAZGLF010000032.1:6541-12306 GCA_964526615.1 uncultured Planctomycetia bacterium | reverse complement strand
TTTCCTGGCGGCGTTTTTCTTTCAAAGCTTTTTTCTCTGCAATGCGTTTTTGTTTTGCTTGCAACTTTTGTTGACGAATAGCTGCCTTCTCTGCTTTTATCTTAGCGATCCGTTCCAGCTTTTCCTGGCGGCGTTTTTCTTTCAAAGCTTTTTTCTCTGCAATGCGTTTTTGTTTCTCCTCGATTTTTTGTTGTTTTAATCTTAATTTTTGAGCTCTTCGCTGTTGGGCTAATTCTTTTTTTTCCTGTATTTGAAACTCTTTCTTTGTAAGGTCGTCTTCGATTAACTCTTGTAAGGTCTCTACTTTTTCTAAGGCTTCGTTGTAATATTGGGTGTCGGAATAATTATTTACAATTTTCTTATAATAAATAACTGCACTTTCGTAATAGCCCTGTTTTTCATAAAAGCCTGCTATGTCAAATATTTTCTTAGCCTCACGATTCCTTAATGCTTTCAACTGGTCTTGGGCTTCTGAAGAAATTTGTGCTTCTGGATGCTCTTGAATAAACTCATCAAGCCTCTCAGTTGCTTCTTCTAAATAGGAAGAATCATAGTCAGCCCCCGGAAAAGCCTTAGCGGTTGAAATAGCTAATTGATATTTAGCCGGGGCAGCCCATTCACTATCAGCATAATCGTCAATAACCTTTTGAAAAGCATCTCTGGCTTCATCATAACGCCCTAACTCCATAAATATCATCCCTAATTTATATTGAGCTCTAGGTGCGTATTGGGAATAAGGAACTTTATTTACGATATATTTGAATATTTCTATTGAAGGATGTTCGACAAAATCATAGAAAGATATACCAAGCCATTTTTTATCCTCTCTATTAAGGTAATATTCTCCAATATTATATTGTCTCTCTACCACCTCGGTTATTCGTTGACTATTAGGATAACTATCTATTACTTTTTTATATTCCAAAAAAGCCTCATAAGGCTTTTGTATTTTCTCAAGGCACCTGGCAATATAATATTGGGCTTCTGCCGCTTCTTTTGCATCAGGATAATGGATTAAAAGCTTTCTAAACTCTTTATAAGCTTCTTTAAATTTACCTTCTTCAAAAGCTTTAAGCGCTTCCCGGTACTGAAGGTAAGGAGTTGCTAAGGCCGAATACTTAGGATTTTTCCATTTTTGGGTTTTTGGAGACCAAATCCAAAAAGAATAAGCATTAAAAGAAAGGGTGAGAAAAAATAATAAAAGAATGGCTTTTTTCATAGAAAAAACTATACCAGAAGCATTATCGGTTGTCAAACCATTAATATTTACTTATTTTTCTGAAAATTTAAGTAAAATAAAGGTTTTTTTAAGATAAAAACCATTAGAAATACCCCAAGAAATGAGTAGTAAAAAATTACCTGCCGCTGCGTGAAACTCCAATCAATAAAAGAAAACTTGATAGAGCCTACAAAGCTCAATAAATAATTAAATAAAGCAATAAATAAAGATAAAATTAAACCGATTGATTTTGCTATCTGAGCAAAGGGTGAAAAAATCATTAAAATAAAATTAACTAAAAGGATAAAAGTAAATGCCGGAATTAAGATAATGTTATAAACAATACTTAATAAATATATTCTACCGAAATAATAAGAAACTGCCGGGGTTATAAAAATTGAGACAAATAACGAACAAAACAAAATTTGTTTAGCATAATTAATTATTGGATTTGAAGCTGCTTTTAAAGGAAACAAACTAAAACTAACGATAATAGCAAATACTGAAAGAAAAGACAGTTGAAAACCAATATTAAAAATACTAGAAGGGTCGATAAAAAGTATGGCCAGCCCGGCCAAGCCCAAAGAATTAAAAAGATTATACCGGCGTTTAATTAAAAAACTAAAGGAAAATATTGAATACATAATCGTGGCCCGCAAAGTAGATATGCCAAAACCGGTAATAAAAGTATAGAAAAAAAGGAAAATCATCGAAAGAACCAGGCTAATCTTAAATTTAATTCCAAAAAAACGTAAAACAAAAAATAAAATCAAAGAAGTTAAACCAATATGCAAGCCGCTAATTGCCAAAAGATGGGAAGCCCCGGCTTTGGCAAAAATATCTCGTTGGTTAATTATAAGTTCTTTGCGGCCCAAAAAAACTGAGGCTAAAAAATTATAAGCTTGCTCGGTACAATTTCTTTTTAATACGCCAAGTAAATAAATATTAGTCTTCATCGATAAGAAACCAAAAAAGTTATCTTTGACTCTTTCTAAATGGCTACTCTTTGTTACGCTGGCAAGACAAAACCTTCGGCCGCTATAGTTTGTATAGTAAATATTAATTTTACCTTGGTAGATATTTAAATATTGAAGGTTTCTTGTGTAGTCTCTTACTTTTATTGAAAAATTAGTTTTTCTTGAATTTAGCTCAACTACCCGGGCGGTAAAATTATTACTGCGGCTGCCTTCCTGAGGCAAAGATATAACTTTAAAAGTTACCTGCTTAGTACCTTTTAAATCTTTTTTTAGATACTGGGTGGGATTAGAAATTTGCCATAGAGAACCAAGGAGTAAAAAAATAATTAAAGCTGAAATATCAAAATATTTTTTCAGTTTTTTGTGATAAAAGAAGGTAGCCGAACCTAAAAAGAATAAATTTAAAAAGAAAAATAATTTATAATTAGGAATAATATTTCCCAAAATAATACCAAGAACAAAAGAAAAAAACAAAAAAATCGGCAAAAAGGATGCGATATTTATTTTTCTCACTTTATTTTAAAAGTATATATTGTTTTATAATCTCTATTTTTTTATCCCCAATGCCCTTGATTTTTTTTAAATCATCAGCGTTTTCGAAAAAACCATAAGTTTTTCGGAAATCTAAAATTCTTTGAGCGGTAACCGGTCCGATGCCGGGTATTGTTTTTAGCTGGTCTTTAGAAGCTGTATTGATATTTAAAGGTGTTTTTTCTTGGGCAGCTTTAGCGGATTTTAAAATTTGAGGGTTTTTATCGCTATTTAACTTCAATACCCTTAGTAAGCTACCACTAAGAATAAGAAATGCTACAAATAAAAGCGCTTTTCTCTCATTGGGGGTTAAACAAAACATAGATAATTAATCCGAACCGGGCAGATTATTTACGATAGCTTTAAATCTATCACCTCTTTCTTTGTAATCGCTGAAAGCATCAAAACTAGAACACATCGGAGAAAGTAAAATTGTATCTCCGGATTGAGCTTCCCGATAAGCATCTATCACTGCCTCCTCCATCGAAGTGAATGTGTCACTTTCGATTTTGGAATTTAAAACCTCTTTGATTTTCGAAGCTGCTTGCCCGAATAATTTAATTTTTTTAATTCTTCTTAGATAGGGTTTTATCGATGAATAATCCAACCCTTTATCTTTTCCTCCGGCAAGCAAAATGATTGGTGTTTTGGCATTTTTTAAAGCCCAAATTGTTGAAGATGGATTGGTGGCCTTGGAATCATTAATAAAGCTTACTTGATTTATTTTTCGCACTAACTCCATTCTATGGTCTAGACCTTGAAAAGATGAAAAAACTTTCAAACAGTCGGCCTTAGCTAATCCAAAAATGCCGCCCACCCGATAAACACATGAAAAATTTTCATTATTGAATTCATCGGAAAAATAAACTACCTTCGACCTCAATGAATGCTCGACTTGGAACCTAAAATCCATATTTTTATTCAAAAGAGCCCAATCATCGGATTTTTGATTCCGAAAAAGGTTAATTTTTGCCTGAAGGTAATCGTTTAAATTGGGATAACGATCCAGGTGATCTGATTCAATATTAAGTAAAACACCAACAAAGGGCCTAAATTCAAAAATGGTTTCTAATTGAAAAGAGCTAACCTCTAAAACCACAATATCGGTTTTTTTTGTATCCAAAACAAATGAAGAAAAAGGAGTACCGATGTTACCCCCCAAAAAGACTTTTTTTCGATGCTCTTTTAGAAGCTGATGAATTAAAAAAGAAGTGGTGGTTTTACCATTGGTCCCGGTCACAGCAATTATTTTCGCCTTATTAAACCAATAAGCAAACTCTATCTCCCCCACACAGGTAATCCCTAACTCATTTATAATATCTCTGAGCCGATTGTGTAAAGTATCGACTCCGGGGCTACTAATTATTAAATCTGCTTTTTTTAAAAATTCCTTACTATGGCCCCCAAATTCAAACTCTACTGTCCTATTTTTATAATAATCTATTGAGGCTGAGGGAAAATCGTTCCTTTCTCTGGCTTCGCTAACTAAGACCTTTTTACCTAAAGACAAGGCTAAATTAGAAAGCGAAATCCCGCTAAGGCCCCATCCAAGAATACAAATATTTTTAAAATTATCTATCCTCATCGTAATTTGAGGGTAAGCAATGCGATGACTGCGCAAATTATCGAAAATATCCAAAACCGGATTATTATTTTTGGTTCATCCCACCCTAAAATCTGGAAATGATGATGAAACGGTGCAGCTTTAAAAAGCTTTTTCTTCTTAACTTTAACATAAAACATTTGCATTATAACGCTTAAGGCCTCCAGGACAAACAAACCGCCGGTTATAAAAAGAAGGAATTCCTGTTTTATAAGCAAAGCTATGGCCCCAATGGCTCCGCCTAAAGCTAGGGCGCCTACATCACCCATAAAAACTTCAGCCGGATAACAATTAAACCAAAGAAACGCTAATCCGGCTCCAATTAATGAAAAACAAATTATAGTTAATTCTCCGGCGCCTTCGATATAGGGAATAAAAAGATAATTAGCAAACCGGGCATGGCCTACAATATAACTTAAAAACCCAAAGATTAAAAAATTCATAATCAAGGTACCAATGGCCAACCCGTCTAAACCATCGGTAAAATTAACCGCATTTGAGGTTGCCGTTACCATTAAAATACACCAAAAAATATAAAAATAGCCTAAATCAATTATTACACTTTTAAAAAACGGTAAACTTAAAGTGGTAGTAAGATTTTTATTTACTGCTATTAAAATTCCTAACAATAAACCTATTATGCCTTGCCAAATCAATTTATTCACTCGCCCCAAGCCCTTACCTGTTCTAATTTTTAATAAATCATCGCCTAAGCCCAACAATCCTAAACCAGAAATAACCAATACCACTAACCAAATAAAGGGATTATCTAATCGCGTCCAAAGTAAAATCGAGAGAAAAGCGGAAAATATTATTAATATCCCTCCCATAGTTGGGGTACCTTTTTTACCGCTATGTAAGGCTTCCAAGTGAATATGTCCATACATATCTACCCTTTCGACCATCTTCAACCGTTTTAATCTCTTTAAAGTAAATTTCCATAACAACATAACAATAATAAAAGAAGTAATAAAAGCGCAGCCGGACCTGAAAGTAATATATTTGGTTACATTAAAAGGAAAAAAATACTTAGATAAGGGGTAAAGAAAGTGATAAATCATCTTGATTTTAGGTATTTTATAAGTTTTTCTAGCTCCATCTTACGTGAACCTTTTAGAAAAATCAAATATCTTTTTCTGCTTTTTAAATTATTTTTAGCTTTATTCTTAATAAAATCAGCGGCATCTTTTTGTGAGCCAAGATGCTTGGCGCCTTTAAAACCCAATTGTTGTAATTTGCTATTTAAAGCACGGGTACTCTGGCCTAAAGTAAGGCAATATTTGAAATTAGATTTTATTATCGAAGAGGCTAAACTCTTATGATAATAAAGGCTTCTTTTGTCTAACTCCAACATATCGGCAACCACTGCTATCTTTGTAAAATCAAAACCTTTTAAAACTCTTAAAGCTTCTTTGAAAGAATAAGGGTTAGCATT
>CAZGLF010000032.1:0-6531 GCA_964526615.1 uncultured Planctomycetia bacterium | reverse complement strand
GCATCGTTAATTACGATAAACCGATCCAATTCTATTTTTTCCATCCGCATTTTGGGAAAATCCTTAAAACTATTCATTCTGATTATAGCTTCTCTAAGAGAAATTCCGATTATTTTAGCAGTTAAAATTGCCGCCAGGGCATTACCAATAAAATACTCGCGGTGACGGGACAATTTAAATTGATATTTATCTTGTATTAGAAACCAGCTATATTGGCTATCTCTTTTTATGATTTTTGCAAAAAGGTCATTATTTTTATCTTTACCAAACCAATAAGCCTTATTTTTGAGTTTGGCTTTGGAAATATACCTATCATCACGATTTAAAACAGCTTTTATACTCTTGTTGGCTTTAAAAAGAGAAAGTTTTTCTTCATAGACCCCTTCTAGATCTCCCAAACCTTCTAAATGCACCGGCTTTATAAAAGTAAGTATTCCGATATCGGGTTTGGTCATCTTCGTAAGGGTCTCGATTTCTCCTTTACGGCTGGTACCTAATTCGGTAATAAGAATTTTTTCTTCTTTTAAGGAGAATATTGTTTTGACAACGCCTAAGATATTGTTTTCGGTCTTAGCATTTTTTAAAACTTGCGATTTGGGAGATAAAATATGAAAAAGCATCTCTTTAGTGGTGGTTTTTCCTACTGAACCGGTTATTGCGCATACTAAAGGATTTTTTTTCTTTCTAATATATAAAGATATAGCTTCCAAAGCTTTATAAGTATCCTCAACAATAAAGTAAGGAGTTTTGATTTCAAGGGGTATATATCTTTGAGCAACAATTAAAGAAGCTCCCTTAGCAATGGCTTTATTTATAAAATCATGCCCGTCTTTATGTTTGCCTTCAATAGCTATATAAGCCTGATTCTTTTTTATTGTCCGGGAATCTAAAGAAAATCCGGCCAGCGGTTTAAAATAATAAATATTACGAATTTGGGTTGGCTTAATAAGTTTCTCTAAAACTTTAAAATCAGAAATTAACATTTTATTTATTTAGTACTTTTTTTACTACCTCTTTATCTTTAAAATGAATTCTCTTCTTACCTAATATTTGATAATCTTCATGCCCTTTTCCGGCTATTAATAAACAGTAATTAGGTTCTTTTTTATTTTTTTTCGCCAGAAAATCTAAAGCTTTTTTAATAGCTTTTTCCCTGTCAGGAATTATTTCATAATTTTCGTTAATAACTCCCTTTTTTATTTGTTCACAAATGCTTAAAACATCTTCGCCTCTAGGGTTGTCAGAGGTAATAAAAGTATAATCGGCTAATTTAGAAGATACTCTACCCATAATTTGACGTTTGCCTTTGTCTCTCTGGCCGCCGCAGCCAAATAAAGCTATCACACCTTTATAACCCATATTACGCAGGCTTGTTAAAACTTTATTTAAAGCATCCGGAGTATGAGCATAATCGATGAAAACATTATCTGTTACCTCTTGCAATCGCCCTTGCACTTCCTTTAGCGAACTTATGAATTTTAGTACCTCATCTAAAGAAAAACCTAACGAATAAACTAAAGCTATGGCTGCTAAAGCATTTGAAATATTATGTTTACCGCATAATTTTATCTTAGCTTTAAAACGTTTACCCTTAAATATTAAATCAAAAAACGATCCTTTTTTGGTTAGTTTTATATTCTCCGCTTTAAAATCAGCCTCACTGTTGATAGCATAACTTATTTTGGAATTTATTTTTCGGTAAATATTTTTACCGCAGGCATCATCGATGTTAATAATAGATTTTGCCTTTTTATTGGTTAAAAACAAACTCTCTTTTACCTTGGAATACTCTTTGATTGTTTTATGGTAATCAAGATGATCCCGGCTTAAATTAGTAAAAACAACATGGGAAAATCTAAGGCCCTTTATCCTCTCCTGGGCTATAGCGTGCGAAGAAACCTCAACTATCGCAAATTTAGAATTTAAACTTTGTGCCTTTTTGAGCAGCTTGCGCAAACTTAAGAAATCCGGTGTAGTATGAGTAGGCCTGTAGGCCCTCTTACCTATATAATATTTAACAGTGCCGATTAATGCGCATTTTTGTCCTAATTTGCGAAGAAGAGAGTAAATTAAAAAAGAGGTGGTGGTTTTCCCATTGGTCCCGGTTACAGCAATTGCCTTCATTGATTTTTTATCTAACCCGTAAAATAAATTAACCAGGCGCTGAAACTCTCTATTTATATCTGATACAAAAACTAAAGGTTTATTTATCTTTAAGTTCTTTATGTTTTGTTTGTTTTTTTTATCGATTACAAAAGCGCTTGCCTTAGATTGGACTTCTTCGAGAACCGAAAATATATCGAAATTTTTTCTTTCGATTACGAAAAATAAATCTTCCTTGCTCAACAATCGGGAATCATCACTTAAACCGGATATTTTTATCTGGGCTGTTTTTTCATCAAATTGAAGTTTAGGGAAAATTTCTTTTAAAATCATATAAGTATATTATATTTCATTTCCTTCGATGTATTTAATTATCTTTTCTCCGATACTTCGAAAAACCGGTGCTGCTACTACCCCGCCAAAATGTGATTTTCTTGGCTCATCCACGCTAACCGCTATTACAATTGGCTGCCTTAAGTCTGCTATAAAACCTGCGAAAGTCGCTCGATATTTAGAAGGTGAATACCTTCCAATGCCAGGGTCATATTTTTGCGCTGTCCCGGTCTTCCCGCCTACCCTTCGTCCCTTTATATCGGCCCGCTTACCAGTACCTTCACTTACCACGCTAACCAAAATATCCTGTGCCCTTTGACTAGTAGCCTCTGATATGATTCTTTTCTTTTCAACCGAAGTGGTCCTGCAAAAACCCCGAGAACAGATTTCTTTAACTAAATGTGGCCTCACCAAATACCCTCCATTGGCAACTACACCAAAAGTCCGTGCTAACTGAAGTAAATTTACTCCTATTTCCTGCCCAATTGGGATAATATAGCCTGAGGTTTTAGACCACCGATTTAATGGTTTCAGCAACCCTTGAGTTTCTCCAGGTAAATCAATGCCGGTTTCTTTACCAAATTGCAACTTTTTTATATAGCGAAATAGCGTCGCCGGCCCTAATGCTTGGACAATTTTTGCAACTCCGATATTACTTGATTTCATAAATACTTCTTTAAAAGTTAACTCTCCGTAGGAACGCCAATCATTTAAAACGGTACCGGGAATTTTCCATCTTCCGTTTTCACAAAAAAAAGTATCATCATTTTTAAATTTATTTTCCTCTATTGCTGTAATTAAAGTAACGACTTTAAAAACCGAACCTGGTTCAAAAATATCGGCAATAGCGGAATTTTTGATATTTTCCGCTGAGATCGTTGAAAAATCATTGGGGTTAAAAACCGGATAATTACCCAACGCTAATACTTGGCCGGTAGATGCATTTATCACTACTGCCGAGGCGCCTTTAGCATCATAATCTTTAACCACTTTCTCAAGGCTGCTTTGAAGCCAATACTGTATTTGTGCATCTAAAGTTAAGATTAAATCCGCTCCTTCTTGAGGATTTACGACCTGGGAAGAAAGCATTATCTGACGGGAAGCTGAGTCTTTTAAAACCCTAACCCAACCGTCTTTACCGCTTAAATAATCATTATAATAAAACTCCAAAGCCTCGATACCCTTGTTATCCACATTAACAATTCCTAAAACCTGGGCTGCTAATTCTTCTTGGGGGTAAAAACGCTTTGGCTCTCTGATAAACCCTATTCCTTCTAAATCTAGTGCTTTAATTTTCTCTTTATCGGCCAAAGATACTTTTCTTGCAATCCAAACGAATCTTTTCTTTTTCTTTAATTTTAAAACCAAATCTTTGAAATCTACATTTAAGACTTGAGATATTTCTTTTGCGGTTTTTAAAAAGTCATTAATGAGTTTGGGGTCTGCAAAAACTGAATAGGAATTAATCCCAGCGGCCAATGTACGTCCTTGTGCATCAAAAATATAGCCTCTTTTACCCTCTAGAGGAACCAGCCGGTAATGTTGATTTTGAGCAAGATTTTGGAAAAAATTTCTTTTAAAAACCTGAAGAGATACGATCTTAAAGGAAATTATTACAAATAAAAAAATAAAAATAATATATATGACAAATACTCTAGGGTTTGACTTTCTTTTCATTTTGCTCTTAGTGTGCAAGTATTAAGACGGTCTTTATATCGGTATTGGAGAAAATAATTCTCTTTGCTGTTTTTCAACGCTATCGAGCTTATTGAAAAATGGATTTTCCAATTTTTATATTTAATCTTTAGCTAAAGCTGTTGAGGCAGAAGATGAGGCATTAAAGATACGGTTGATTAATGACACTATTTTGTTATCCCTGGCCTCTTCTTTATTGTCAGTATTAAGGGTGTATATGTTGTTTTTATCTACCGGCATAAAATGCTGATCTTTAGCCCATTGGTTTACTTTAGCTAACGATACTTCTTTAGAAAAATTATACATTAAGTAGTCTCTCTTATCAATAAGCTCGTTATGATAGCTATAATTTTTACTCAACTGATAAGCCTCAACATATATTTGCACCTTTTGATGCAGGTATAAAAGGGTGGGTATAAATATTAAAACCGGTAAAACTAAATATAGGGCTTTCTTCATAATAATTATATTTTTTGAGCTACCCTTAATTTTGCTGAGCGGGAAGCTGAATTCTCTTCTATTTCCTCTGCCGAAGGAATATAAGGTTTCTTATTTATAAGTTTCAAAATACCTTCGCGGCTATAGTTTTTAAAAGTGTGCTTGGCTATTCTATCTTCTAAAGAATGAAAAGAAATTACGCCAATTCTTCCGCCGCTATTTAAAAAAGAAATTGCCCGGTTTAAGCCAACCTTTAAAGACTCTAACTCTCGATTAACAGCTATTCTTAAAGCCTGAAATATTCGAGTTGCCGGATGAATCTTATAGTAATGAGCTCTTGAAGGCAGGACTTCTACAATAATCCTGGTGAGTTGCCCAGTTGTCAAAATCGGCTCTTTTTTTCTTGCCTCTATTATAGAATAAGCGATTTTCTTATAAAAACGTTCTTCACCAAATTTATGAAAAATGTTGGCCAATTCGGTTTCACTCAAATTATTTACTAGATCCTGAGCTGATAAAAAAGAATTCCTATCCATGCGCATATCCAAGGGGCCTTCTTTTAGAAAACTAAACCCTCTTTCGGGATTACTTAATTGATAAGTAGATATACCTAAATCGAATAAACAAGCATCAACCCCCTCTATCCCAAGATTGTTTAAAATCTTATCAAGGCTTAAGAAATCCCCTTGGACCAAAGTAAATCTCCCCTTAAATGATTCCAGGCGTTTTCTGGCAATATCTAAAGAATCTTTATCACGGTCTACCCCTATTAAACGAGAACCTTTAGGCATGGCTTGGAGCAATTTTATGGCATGTGAACCTATCCCCACGGTACAATCAACCACTAACTTCTTATCGTTAAGGGATAAAGCTTCCAATACTTCCCGGTACATGACAGGATAATGATAAATTTCGTTCATCTTTTTATCTAATTTCACTAAAGTACTCATCTTAAAAAGAAAATAAACTTCTCAGGGCTTTATCTTGCCTGGATGTTAAAGACGCGGTTTTCTTATCGCAGATATCACAAATATGAAAACCGGACATACTAATAATCGAGGAGCTTAAAGACTCTTTAGTAGTTTTGTTGCTTTCTCTTTTCTTTTTTTTGCCCTTTTTAACGGTTATGGTCATCACCCCTCCTCTTTTTTAGGTTTCAAAAAGATTTTCCGCCATCTCTTCAAATTTCTTTCTGTTCTCCTGGTAAAATTTATTCCAGCTATTTTTGTCCCAAATCTCAATGCGGTTAACAACGCCTATTATCACTATCTCTCTTTTGATTTGAGCAAATTCTTTTAAATATTCCGGAAGGATTATCCTACCTTGGGCATCTACATCAATTTCACTGGCTCCACTAAAAAGTAAACGGTTAAAAGAACGTGATTGTTGCTTAGTAAAAGATAACGATTCTAATTTTTCTTCTAGTTGTTTCCAGGCTTTTTTTGCATAAAGAGAAAGGCAACCATCAAGACCGCGAGTAATATAAAGTTTTTTTTCTTCTAAAGTTTTTAGTTTGTCCCTGAACTTGGCGGGCAGAATGAACCTGTCTTTATTATCTAACGTATGTATGTATTCTCCATACCACATTCCACTTTACTCCACTTTACTCCACAATATAAATATAAAGCGATCTCCCTTATTTGTCAAGGCTTTTTGGGAAATAAATCGTTAAGACACAAGAAGTTGTGGATATTTTTCTGGCGGGATACTATATTTAGAGGTTATGAAATTAATATCTTTTCCGATGGCTTCTCTTAATTTATCCGGGGAAGAGAATTTTTTTTCTTTTCTTATTTTTTCTAAAAATATTATTCTTATATTTTGTCCCAAAATATTTCTTTTAAAATTAATAATATGCGCCTCAATTATTACCGCTTTATTTCTTTTTCTCCCTTCAAAGGTCGGTTTAAACCCGACGTTAACTGCTGCAAGATAGGCTTTTTCCCTGGAAATTACATAAGC
>CAZGLF010000031.1:0-14774 GCA_964526615.1 uncultured Planctomycetia bacterium | reverse complement strand
CTTAGAGACCAAAGAAAGGGTCGTGATAGTTTTAGATGACCATGGAGGAACCGAAGGTATTATTACTTTAGAGGATATAGTAGAGGAGATATTCGGAGAGATTTATGACGAATACGAGACGGTTCAGGAGCCTTTAGAGAGAATCGGAGATAATCAATGGAAGATATATGCTAAGACCCCGATTAAGACCGTTAATATAGTTTTGGGTTTAGAACTTCCGGAAGAAGAGGATACCATGGCCGGCTTTATTTTATCTCAGATGGAAAGGATACCGCGTTCGGGTGAGAAATTTAAATTTGCCAATGTAGGCTTTACTGTTGAAAGGGCTACTAAAAGAAAAATTATCAGCATAAAAATGACTATAAATAAATCAGAAAATAAGGATAAGAAAGAATGATTTATTTTTATTTAATAGTTTGTATAGCATGTCTTTTTTTTAATGCTTTTTTTGCGGCAAGCGAGATAAGCTTGGTTTCTTCTAATCTGCTGCGTCTGCGTCATAAACAAAACAAAGGTGATGAAAAGGCCAAGAAGGCCTATAAGATGATCTCAAAGCCGGAGAAGTTTTTAGCTACAAATTTAATCGGAACCAATATATTTATTATTTTAAGTGCTAATTTATTTACATCTTTCTTAATAAAAATTGGAGTTGGCAAAAGTAATTTATGGACAACTCTTGTTTTTGCACCATTGGTAATAATTTTCTCAGAACTCGTTCCTAAGAACATCGGGCGTTTCTTGAGGGAAGATTTTAGTATTATGGCGGTGGATATTTTAAGGTTTTTTGAGAAGTTGTTTTTACCAATTGTAAACGCAATAGAATCATTAAGTAAATTTTTAATTAAAGTATTTGCCAAAGAAGCCAGATACCGTTCTTTCTTTGTTACTAAAGAAGAGATCAAGTCATTAATTCGGGAGATTGAAAAACAAGGCGGTATCGATAAGGGGGAGAAAGAGGCAATTGAAGAGGTATTTGAATTTAGAAGCGATAAAGTTAAAGATTATTGTGTGCTGACTAAAAAAATAGCCGGTTTTGATTATACTGACTCTTACAAGAAGGTTTTAGAAACTGTTAAAAATAATCGTTTTACCCGTTACCCGGTATTTAAAGATAAAGAGATAATTGGTTTTATAAATGTTTACGATTTATTTTATCAGGGCGCAATAAATTGGCAGAAATTGATTCGTCCCTTAACTGTGGTCGGCCTAAATCAAAAACTTCATGAAGTCTTTACTTTGCTGAAATCAAAACGGGAAAGTATTGCTTTAGTTTTAAAAGGAAATAAAGCTTACGGAATAATCAGTATTCAGGATATTATTCGGGAAATTATTACCTCTATCGTTAAGGTTTAAGGATGATTTCTTTTAGCTCTTGTGCACCGATACAATTTATCCCCAGTTTCTGAGCCCAAACCACCAAACCTTTATCGGAAGTTGCTAAATAGGCATCGATTTCTTTAGCTAAAAGCACTAAATCAAAATCTTCTTTACTGTCGATTATACCTTCTCTTAAAGCTGTGCGGTATTCCTGTCTTAGAGTTTTAATAATGTCGGTTTCACCTTTGTTGTTTTCTTGTAAGTTTTTACGGCTGTATTTTTCGGCAATTCTCAAACCTTTATTTATTCTTAAGCGCATTTCTTCGATAAATTCATAAACTAACATCGCTGGAATTTTAGATTCATAAGAAGCCGGCGGTTTTTTATTTATCAAGATAGTTTTTTTGTTAGGAGGAAGCTTATCGATAAATTTGGTAAGCTCTTCATAGACCGAAGGCGGAATATAGCAGCTGATATTTTTTTTGTCCTTGATTTCATCAAGAAAGTTACTTAATGCTTCCCGGGGGCTCTTGCCGAATAGGCAACGAGAGTCGGGATTTACAAAAATACTTGTGTCTAAGACTATTTTTATGTTATCTTTCATATTGGTAGTATTCTAAACCAAAAGTTTGATTAAGGCAATAAAAAGATAAACCATTCCTTACTTCTACTTTAAAGAGTAAATAAAATAAATATATATATTATTTTATAAAAAAAACTTGATTTAAAGGCTTTAGATTGATAAACTGATAATGATAATAAAAAGGGAGGTTTCAATGAAAAAATTAGGCGCTATTTTTTTATCCGCAGTTTTTCTAATAAGTTTTATTGGGTGCGATAAGCTGCCCGGAATCAACGGAACAACTACTCTTCCCCCCGACACTAGCCCTAAAGGGCCAGCAGTTGCCAGGGTTGGCAGCTGGTCGATGAGCGTGAAGGAATTCGAAGACCAGGTTCAAGCAATTATTAACTTAAATAATGGTGAATCTAAGGTTCCAGTTGAAGCCTTAGGATTGTTAGCCCGGACTTTCGTTTCTCCTTACATTGAAACGATTGATTTATCAACTAAAGAAGGTAAGGAGATTTATCTAGATCTTTTAGTGAGTTTAGAGTTATTAGCCCAAGAAGCTGAGCGCCGCGGCTTTCAGAAAGACCCTGAAGTTGCCAAAAGTATTCGAAAAAGCACAGTTGAGATTTTAGATTTAGCGTTGTTAAATAATGTTTTAAAAGATATCAAGCCTACTCCGCTTGAAGTAGAAGAATTTTACAATAAAGAGTATAAACAAACTCTGGAATCCATTGAACAGAGAAAGGTTAGAGAAATCGTAGTTAATTCTAAACAAAAAGCAAACGATATTTTAGTCGAAATCATCAGGGGAGGCAGCTTTCCTACCTTAGCCACTAATCACTCGGTTGCTGAATCAGCTTCAAAAGGGGGAGATTTAGGTTATGTTATCCCTCAACCGAATGTAAAATTTCCGAAATTTTGGGATGTAGTTTTCACTTTAGATGAAGGCGAAGAATCAAGCATATTTAAAGAACCCGAAACAAATAATTATTATATTGTTAAGGTTGAGGATGTAAAGAAAGGGGAACCGGAGTCATTAAGTAAGGTATATAATCAATTAGAATTCATCTTAACTCAGAAGCAAAGCTATGAGGCTATTGATGACCTAATTAATAAAATAAAATCTAAGACTAAAGTTGAAGTTAACCCCGACCGGGTAATGTAAAAAGGAGTAATATGGATAAAAGAATGTTAAATCTGATAATCGGAATTGGTTTAGCAGTTATAGCCATATTTTTAATTCATGGTTATATGCAGCAAAAAGAAGCTGTTATCCGCCGTCTTATCGAAGAGGGCAAATTAATGGAATTTGTTGTGGCTACAACCGATATTCCTAAAGAAAGCACTATCACCTCAGATATGGTCACTATAAAAAGAGACCGTTCCACCGCTTATCAGCCCGGAGATTTAACTTCTTTGGAGTCAGTTGTAGGTAGATTTGTTGAGGTAGATATATTAAAGGGCCAGCATATCAACAGTCAGATGCTGCGGGCAAAGGGCAGTATTAAGTTTCTTTCCCAAGGTATTCCTAAAGGTATGCGTGCTATGACTATACCGGTCGATAAGATATCTGCTATCGAAGGGTTAATAAAACCAAGCGATAAGGTAGATGTTATCGGTTCCTTTAGCATTCCTACTGGTCAAAAGAACCAAAGCACACCGGTTGTAGTTACCCTTTTTGAAGGGGTGAGGGTTCTCGCCAGCGGTAGGAGCCTTTCACCTTACAACGTTAATCCTTCGGCAGATACAATTACAGTTGCTTTAAAACCCGAAGATATAAAGCTTTTGACCTTTGTTTTAGAATCAGGCAATGATATACGTCTTGTATTGAGAGCCCCTTTAGATAAAACTGCAGACCCCGGTTATCAAGCCGTTACTTTAGAGACTTTGATGAAAAAACTTGGTATGTGGGCTCCACCTCCGATGCCGGAACAAAAACCAACTATAGACGTATATAAAGGAACCGAAAAGACTACCGTTGAAAAATAAAAAGGAGGCATAAATAAATGCTGAAAAAATTATTTGTAAGCCTGTTGATTGGCGTATTCCTGCTTACCGGCACTAATGGTTTTACCCAGTTCTTAGATTATAAAGAATATAATGAAGAGATCTTTATGATTATTGGGGAAATTACTACTCTGAGCGTATATTATCCTACTCGAGTTTCGGTTAGAAATCCTGAAATAATCGATATTGACCCAGTATCAGAGAAAGAATTGGTTATTGTAGCTAAACAATCCGGAAGCACTGCTTTGACGATATGGGATAAGGAAGGCCAAAAGGTTTACTATGTAACGGTATATGCTCATGATCCTGATACTCTACAAAAGCGTTTAAATAAATTGATTAAAATAGATTTAGGGATAAAAGGGGTTAGGTTTAAGAAAAATGAGACCAATGGTAAACTTATGGTAGTTGGAAGTGTGACCGAGGAAGAAAAAGCCCAGATTGAGAAAGTAATTGCACCTTTTGCCGAAAGTATTGATGTGTTATTAGGTATTAAAGAAGAAAGCAAGATGGTTGAGGTTGAATGTCAGATTTTAGAGCTCACCAAAAGCTATGCTGATATTTTAGGTTTTGATTGGGCTGGTACAGCCGGAAGTAATCCGACATCAGTAACTACTTTAACCGAGTCCTTAACCGGAAAAGCTGCTTCAACCGGCGGAAGTCTAAAAGATGTTTTCAGAATCGTTGATTGGACCAGAACAGCAATGGATGTAAAACTAAATGCTGCAGTTAATGAAGGAAAAGGAAAAATTTTAGCTAGGCCGAAATTATTATGTCTTTCCGGGAAAGAGGCATCATTTTTAGTTGGTGGAGAAATTCCGGTAGTTAAGGTTACTGCTACTTCAGCCGGTGATACTGTGGCCGAGGATGTCGAATATAAAGAATATGGTATCAGGCTTAATATTCAGCCCTTTGCAATCGGTGAAGACGGCGTAAAATTAGCTTTAACCACCGAAGTTAAAGAGTTATCCAGCGAGGGTCAGTATGTAAGGGCTGATGGTACGGTTATAAAAGCTTTTACCACCCGTAATGCTTCAACTGTCCTGCGCTTAAATGACGGCCAGGGGATAATAATTTCCGGATTATTAAAGGATAAAGTAACTAAAGATGATATCAGTAAAGTTCCTGGATTAGGAGATATGCCAATATTAGGGGCTTTATTTAGGTCTAAAGATTATCAGGATGACCAGACAGAACTGGTAATTTCTCTAATACCAAAGATCATAGATTCCGAGAAAAAAGAGACTAATATGCCTCCTCTAAAAGAAAAAGAGGCCTCAGTAAGCAAAACAACTATATACCCTGAATATCTCAACAAAGAAGCAGTATTGAATGACTATATTTTAGATGTTCAAAGGCGTATTTTCTCATCGCTTAATTACCCTGATTTAGCAAAAGAAGCTGGTTGGCAGGGAGCTGTTAAAATTAGAATTCACCTAGATTATACCGGTGAAGTTTTAGACATTAGGATAACCGATTCATCGGGATACCTTTCATTTGATAATAGTGTAGTTGAAACAGCTAAGTCTTTAAGTCCGTACCCACCACTTCCCTCCAGCGTAGACATCGAGGACTTGTGGATAGATATACCAATAGTGTATAGATTAGATTAATGGAAGCACGCGTAATTTCTTTTTTCGGTACAAAAGGAGGTGTCGGTAAAACCCTCCTTTCCTTAAATGTAGCAGTTAGCCTATCTTTAAAGAAAAAGAAGGTTTTACTGTTGGATCTTGATTTAGGAGTTCCTCAGGCCACTAATAAACTTTTAGGGATAGAAAGTAAGTATTGCCTTTATAATTTTATTGGGCATCTTGGGGAATTTAAGAGTAAAAAAAGAAATATTCATAATTACCTAAGTCATTACAAAACTAACCTTTCTTTTCTGCCTTCAATATTTAAAGTTTCTCAGGGAAACACAATAAAGCCCGAAGAGGTAAAGAGTTTTTTAGATATTGTATCTAAAGAATTCGACTATATCCTTATTGATACCGGGAGTAATTTAACCGACAATTTAATTACTATTTTTGATTTTTCTAACCTAATATTTTTAGTATTAACTCCCGATATTTTATCGGTATATCAAACTGAGTGGCTGTTGGATACCTTACAGAGCCTTGGATTTCCCCTTAAGATGATCAAAATTATTCTTAACCGTGCCGAAAGTAAGGGGTCGATAAGCTGGCAGGAGATAAAAGTTTTACTGCCTTCAGAAGTATTATCGTTAATGCCATCAGAAGGTAAAATAGCTGGATTAGCGGTAAATAGAGGGATTCCGGTGGTAATTGATAGCCCCAGTTCAAAAATCGCTATTGCTATCGATAAATTAGCTTCTACCTTAGTTGATAAAAAAGACCTTTATATCGAACATAAGATCTTAGCTGATGTCAGGATAGCTAAAGAAGAAACTGATGAGAGTAAAGAGTTATTCTGGCAGAAAATCGGCCTTATGGAAAAGGACAAGCATACTGCATTACAGGAGGAAGAAGACCAGATTATCAGGTTTAAAAAGAAAGTCCACCAAAGATTAATCGATGAATTAGATTTGAAACGGATGCCGGTTGAAACCTTTGCGGTAAACCCCAATAAAGCCGAAGAGTTAAGGAAAAAAGCCCAGACTATAATCTCTAATATTATCAGCAAAGAAGCCGGCGGATTTATCTCATCTTCTGAGGTCAGGAAAAAAGTTACCAAAGAAATCTTAGATGAAGCCTTAGGTTTTGGTCCTTTGGAGGATTTATTAGGTGACTCCAATGTTACTGAAATAATGGTTAACAATAAAGACCAGGTATATATTGAGCGCAACGGTAGGATTGTTTTAACTAGTAAGAAGTTTACCGGCAATGAACAGGTAAAGGTAGTAATTGAGAGAATTTTGGCACCGCTTGGAAGACGAATTGATGAATCTGTGCCTTATGTAGATGCTCGCCTGCCTGATGGCTCTCGTGTTAATGCTATAATTTCACCGCTTTCATTAACCGGCCCAACTTTAACTATCCGAAAGTTCTCCCGTGAACGCTATGACATGAATGATTTGGTGGAGAAGTTCGGTAGTTTAAATAAAGATATGACTGATTTTTTAAATGCTGCCGTAAAATCCCGTAAGAACATATTGGTTTCCGGTGGTACTGGTTCCGGTAAAACTACTTTTTTAAATATCTTATCTTCTTTTATTCCGGAAACCGAGAGAATCGTCACTATTGAGGATTCAGCCGAATTAAAGCTTGATCAAACCCACTGGATACGGCTTGAATCTCGGCCGCCTAATATTGAGGGAAGGGGAGAAATCACTATTAGAGAATTATTTAGAAATTCCTTGCGTATGCGCCCGGATAGAATAATTGTCGGTGAGTCTAGAGGCCGGGAGGTTTTGGATATGCTTCAAGCTATGAATACCGGCCATGACGGCAGTATGTCAACAATTCACGCTAATTCAACCCATGATGTTTTAATAAGGCTTGATAGTATGATTTTGATGAGCGGAGTGGAATTGCCGATTCGTTCTATTCGAGAAATGATATCCTCAGCCCTAGATTTAATTGTCCATACTGCAAGGCTTTCAGATGGCACAAGAAAGGTTGTAGCTATTACCGAGGTAGTTGGGATGTTAGACGATATTCATATAAATCTTAAAGATATATTTGCTTATAAACAAACTGGTGTTGATGAAGAAGGAAAAGTTTTGGGTTACTTTACCTCTTTGGGCTATATTCCAAGTTTCTATGATGAAATGCGGGCCCGGGGTATTGATATACCACGGGAAATATTTGTACCACAGGAGTAATTTATGGCTAATGGCGTAGAAAAATTGAAAAAACTCTTAAGCGAACCAAAGATTACCGAAATCATGATAAATGGCCCCAAAGCCACCTTTATTGAACGAGAAGGGATAAAATACAAGTTAGATGTAATATTTTCCGAAGAAGAAATAGCTCAAATAATTGAGGAGTATTATAACAAAGAAGGAAAACCAATAACTTACTATAGTCCTTATGGAGATATTTGTCTTCCCGATGGTTCACGTATTAATCTAATTACCTATCCGCTTTCCAGATGCGGAACTGCAATTACGATTAGAAAATTCAGTAAAGCCTTGCATAGCCTTGATGATTTAGTAAAATTAGATACTTTAAGCCCTAATATGGCTAAATTCTTAATTGCTTGTATAAGGGGAAGGATAAATGTTTTATTTTCCGGGCCGACCGGAGCCGGTAAAACTACTACTATGGAGATGCTTTCCTATCACATACCGGAGCAGGAGAGAATTGTAACCATTGAAGACACTGCCGAATTGCAACTTCACCAAGATAATTTAGTTCCAATGGAAACCAGAAGCCCCGATGAAAATGGCAAGGGGGAAGTAACTTTAGCTGATTTGATAAGAAACGCTCTTCGTATGCGCCCGGATAGAATAATTGTCGGTGAGGTAAGAGGGCCTGAAGCCTTAGATATGATTCAAGCAATGTCTACCGGTCACCGTGGAACCTTGGCAGTTATTCACGGTAATTCTCCTCAAGAGGTAACTGGACGTTTAGAGGCTTTAGTCTTATCTTCGGGGATAAAACTTTCTTTAGATGAGATAAGAAAAATGATTGCCAACACCATTCATATAATAGTCCAGCATGAAAGATTTCCCGACGGCAGCCGCCGGGTTACCCATATTAGCGAGGTAAGAGGCATTGAGCGCGGGGAGATCGCAATTCAAGATATCTTTGGATTCAAAAAGACCGGTAAAACTGAAAAAGGTAAGATAAAAGGTAAGTTCTCGACTATGATGAGAATGTATCCCCAATTTTTTACTGACTTTCAGCGCCAGGGTTTCTTGGATGAGAAGATATTCGCTGATAATTAAATTTTTATAAATATTAAACTTTGATTTTAAAAGAAGAACAAATAATCAAAGGGTGTTTAGAGAATGATAAAAAGTTCTGGGATATTTTTGTCCAAAAGTATTCAAGATTAATCTATTGGGCTATCTGTAAACGCTTAACCCTTAATAGTTTTGATTTTACACAAGACGATATTAATGCTATATTTCAGGAAGTATTTTTATCAATTTTCTGCGGCAATAAATTAGCTCAAGTAAAAGATGTAAAAAAGATTTCCGGTTGGCTGGCGATAGTAGCTTCTAATAAAGCAGTAGAGTTTATGCGCAGAAAAATCCGAGAAAACAAACGGTTTGTATTCGAATCACCGGAAATAAAAGATGATCGTTTTAGAGAAGCTTTAAAAAACAAAGAGTCTTTAGAAGTTTTTGAGCAGATCATTGGTAATTTGTCTTCTAAAGAAAAGATTATACTCACTCTTAAATTTAACGGAAGTAAAACCCATCGTGAAATCGGCAATATTCTTAATATGCCGGCTAATACTGTTTCAACAGTAATTTCAAGAGCCAAAGAAAAGTTAAGAAGTATTTTAAATAGTAAAAAAATGAAAGAAATTCTGATGTAAAAGCGTCTATTAAGTAAAGGGGATAATATGGACCATGAAGAAAAAATATTAGAGCAATATTTTAAAGATACCTTAGCTAAAGGGCAGAAAAGTTCCGAATGCTTAGATGAGCAGATCTTGTTGCGTTATTTTGAGGGCAACTTGGATATTCAAGAGGCCCGTAAAGTTGAAGATCACCTTGGAAAATGTGCATTTTGTCTTAGCCAATTAGACTTAGCTGCCGGAGCACAAAAGAAACAGTTTAAAAGATCAAAGCTTAAAGTTCCGCCTGAAGCAATCAAAAAAGCTCAAAATTTGCTTAAAGAAAATAAAGAAAAAAATATCGCCATAAAGAAGAAAACTTCTAAAGAGAAATTATTTTTGGCCGAAGCATTGGTGTTTTTTATCGCTTCTTTTATTTTCCCAAAGTACTTTATCCAATGTTTGGTTGCAACGCTTATTTTGGGGGTACGCTGGGCTTTTGAAAGCAAAGGCGGGCGTACTCTTGTTATGGTGATTGATTCCTGGCGCCGCCATTCTCACGATCAAGATACTGAGATATCCAACCGTCTCAAAGACCATTTTAAATCTTCCCGGTAACCAAAGGTTGTTCTCTATACATTTCTACCTACCCTTTTCCACCTACGGGGTGGAAACTTCACTTTAACTGGCTATATATACCCATTAAAGAGCTAATATTTCTTCGATATTGAGCACATTTCCTCCTTTTTTGCTTTGCGTTGTCGAAAAAAATGAAAATTTTTGAAAGAATTTGTCGATTTAGATCGTCTATTAGATAAAGAGGCAAGGAAGGTTTTGTAATTATAGAGGCAAAGGGCTATAAAACCCACTAAACAAAAAGGAGGTGTGTGATGGGTTTAGAATTCAAAGTTACAAGGATTCACAAGTTCGACGGCGACGGAGCAACGAAGGCTATGTGCGATATTGCCATATCCGATGAATTTGTGATTAAGGGCTTTCGGATAATCGAGGGCAAAAAAGGGCTGTTTGTAGGTGTGCCTCGTGAGCCGGGAAAAGATGGAAAGTGGTATGACAAAGCTTTTCCGACAACTGCTGAATGCCGAGAAGCGCTTAATGAGGCAGTAATTTCTACTTATATGGGTAGCAGCGATTAAGATTAAGGCGTGGTTTTTGGGGCTGTCTTTATAGACGGCCCCAAAATTTTACCAAAAAATGAAAATTGAAAGTCTAAAATCCAAAGCGAATTTAATATGAAAAATATAATTACAATTGAAAATCTAAAATATCCTAAAATGTTGAGGAAGATTTCTTCCCCTCCAGAGGAAATTTATTATAGAGGTAATTGGGACGCATCTATTTTTGAAAATTGTTTGGCGGTTGTGGGTTCAAGGAAAATGACTAGTTATGGCAAACAAATTACAACTAAATTAGTATCAGAAGTTGCAAATGCAGGTATAACAATTGTTTCTGGATTTATGTACGGAATCGATGCAACCGCACATAAAGCTGCGGTGGATGTAGGTGGCAGAACTATTGCGGTTATGCCTTGCGGAATTAATGTAATACATCCCCAATATCAAAATAATTTATATAATAAAATATTAGAAAACAGCGGTTTGATAGTATCAGAATTTAAGAACAATCATCCTCCAGCTTTGTGGACTTACCCAAGGAGAAATAGAATTGTAGCCGGGCTATCAAAAGCAACCTTAGTTATTGAAGCCGGCCAAAAAAGCGGGTCTTTGATTACAGCCAATCTTGCTAGAAAATATGGAAGAAAGCTTTTTGTCATTCCCGGACCGCTTACCAGCAAAAACTCACAAGGAATTATGCAGCTGATAAAGAAGGGGGCTTTTGTAGTGGCTGACTCAAAAGATATATTGGAGGTTTATAATTTAGAAAGTTTGAATTCAGCCGGAGCGCCTTTGAATTTGCCGGCTCTTAATAAATTAGAACAGGTTATATTAAAAGAATTGCAGCGAGAGCCTATGAAGGTTGACGGTTTATCTCGGATTGCTCAAAGATCTGTTGCTGAAATCGGTACTACGGTTTCTATTATGCAATTAAAAGGCTTATTAGCCGAAGAAGATGGGAAATATCATATAAATAACGGAGGTAGGAATGTTAGTTAAGGTTTTGTCAGCATCAATTTCAGGCTTGGCAACTATTGGTGTGGATGTAGAGGTCAATGTGGCAAGTAGAGGTTTACCGGCTTTTGAAATTGTTGGTTTGCCCAACAAAACAGTAGATGAAAGCAAAGAAAGGGTAAAAACCGCAATTGTAAATTCAAATATTGAATTTCCGGCAAGACGGATCATTGTTAATTTAGCTCCGGGGGATGTTCCAAAGCAAGGCTCTTTTTATGATTTACCTATTGCCGTAGGTATTTTAGCCGCAGTTATTCAATTCAAAATCCCAAAGAATAGTCTTTTTTTTGGCGAGCTTTCTCTTGATGGAACCTTGCGACATACAAAAGGGGCGTTGCTTTTGGCTTTATTTGCAAAAGAAAGAGGTTTGAAAAGAATATTTGTTCCAAGATCCTGTGCAAACGAAGCAGTTGTAATCGAGGGTGTAGATATTTATCCCGTTGATAGCATTAATCAACTAGTAGATTATTTTCTTGAGCAGATTGAGATTAAGCCGGCAAAAATATTGGAAATAAATAAAAAAATACCTATTGTACAGCCGGAATTTGATATGGCCGAAATTTTGGGCCAGGAGCAGGCTAAGAGAGCAGTGGAGATAGCTGCTGCTGGGGGGCACAATCTTTTTATGTGCGGAGCTCCGGGTTCAGGTAAAACTATGCTGGCCCGGGCACTTCAAGGAATCTTACCGATGTTAATCGGCCCAGAGCAGTTGGGAGTTACAAAAATTTATTCAGCTGCTGGCCGCATACCTCCTGAAGGCTCACTTATTAAAATACGCCCTTTTAGGTCGCCCCATCATACTATTTCTCAAGTCGGCCTTATTGGAGGAGGCAGTAGGCCGCAGCCTGGAGAAGTGAGTTTAGCTCATCGGGGGATATTGTTTTTGGATGAGTTCAATGAATTTCCCCGCAGTGTTTTAGAAGCATTGCGGCAACCTGTTGAGGACGGGTGGGTTTCTATTTCCCGTAGTAAAGAAAGAGTAAGATACCCTTGTGAATTTATGCTTATAGCTTCGGCTAATCCTTGTCCGTGCGGCTATTTACACCACTCCAAAAAAGCTTGTGTATGTACACAAAGAGAAATCGAAAAATACCGGAAAAAAGTTTCTGGGCCTATATTAGACCGAATAGACTTACACGTTGATGTTCCCGCAGTTAACATCAAAGAGCTTTCTGAAGATGAACAACTGAAAGCACGGTTAGAGACCTCTCACCAAATACAAAAACGTGTAGTTGAAGCAAGGAAGCTGCAGCAAGAGCGTTTTGGTAAAGAAAATATTTATACAAATTCGGAGATGAAAAACTCGCATATAAAAAAATATTGTATCCTTTCTAAAGAGGTAAAACAGCTATTACGCCGGGCCGGAGTTTCATTTGGAATTTCGGCCCGTTCATACTTTAAAATGATAAAGGTAGCGCAGACTATCGCAGATTTAGAGAAGGCTTCGCAAATAACCATATCTCATATGGCTGAAAGCTTGCAATATCGGCCTAAGGTACAAATCGAAAATTTATGAATTTAGTGAAAATAGGACATTTAGGAGAAGATATAGCAAAAAGATATTTAAAAGGTCACGGATACGCTATAATCGAACAAAATTATCGGACCAGGCGAGCCGAAATCGATCTAATTGCCATACATAAAGGTATATTAATATTTATAGAGGTGAGAACAAAAAGGGGCGAGAGATTCGGTATGCCCGAGGAGTCATTTAATAGAAATAAAAAAAACAAACTTATCGGCAATGCAAAAGCTTATGTAGCTAAGAAACAATGGCAGAAAGCATGCAGGATAGATGCGATTTGCATTATTTTGGACAATAATTTTCAGCTCAAGCGTCTTAACCATTATAAAAATATTACTTTTTAGCTTGTTTAAATTAAGCCTAAACAGTGAATTCTTTAATAGATTAGGACTTTTGCCAACCGGAGCGGTTGACAAAATAGAAAGAGGAAGTTTAATCAAAAGGAGGTAGGCATGAGATTAATCATTCCAAAAGAGGGTATAGAGCAAAAAATTCTGCTGATTCGAGCGAAAAGGGTAATGTTGGATCGAGACTTAGCAAAGCTTTACGGTGTTCCCACTCGCGTGCTCATTCAGTCGGTCAAGCGTAATTCTGAAAGGTTTCCACTTGATTTTATGTTTCAGTTAAATAAAGGGGAGTTTGAAGATTGGAAATCACAATTTGTGACTTCCAAATCCGATAGGATGGGTTTGAGACGCCCGCCATACGCATTTACAGAACATGGTATTTTAATGCTTTCTAGTGTGCTTAAGAGTAAAAAAGCGATACAAATTAATATCGCGATAATGCGCATTTTTGTAAAACTCCGGGAAATAATGCATCTTAATAAAGATTTAACCTTGCGCCTGGAGCGTCTTGAACGAGCCGCAGAAAAGCAAGAGGAGCAGATTTATTCGATTTTTCAGATAATTGAACAATTTAGAATTATTGAGAAAAACTCAAAGCGCCGAATAGGATTTCATGAAAAGTAAAGCAAAATCAAGCATTTGTCAACCGGGGCGGTTGACAAAGAAAAACGGTGGGGGATGAGATGAAAAAAGATTAAGCACCAAGTTTCCACCCCGTAGGTGGAAAAGGGTAGGTAAAAATGTATAGAGAACAACCTTTAGTTACCGGGAAGATTTATCATATATTTAATAAAAGTATAGCTGGTTTTAAAATATTTAATAGTGGAAGCCATTATGTACGCATAATGACAGCAGTTCGGTATTATCAATTAGAAAAACCACCACTTAAATATACGCGTTTTATAAATTTAAGCCAGAAAGAAAAAGACAAGATTAATAAGAAATTATTCAATCGGATAGCTAATAGTAATAAAAATAGACTTATTCGCATTATTGCGTATTGTATTATGCCTACTCACATACATCTTATTTTAGAGCAGTTAAAAGATAAAGGAATATCAGTGTATATGAGCCATCTTCTTAATAGCTATACTCGTTATTTCAATACAAGGCACAAGAGAAAAGGCCCTCTTTGGCAGGGAAGATTTAAGAATGTGTTAGTTGAAACGGATGAGCAACTGCTTCATTTAACTCGCTATCTACACTTGAATCCTGTCACTGTTTATTTGGCCAAAAAACCCGAACAATGGAAAGCTTCTTCTTATAATGAGTATTTATCCAATACTGCTGGTGAGCAGAGAATAACCCAATATGATGACTTGTTAGATATTAATCCAAAAAGTTATAGTGAATTTGTAAATGATAGAATATCTTATCAGCGTGAATTAAAAAAGATAAAGGAGTTGATTATAGAATAACCATATTTCCACCTACGGGGTGGAAACGGTGCGACA
>CAZGLF010000030.1:0-16361 GCA_964526615.1 uncultured Planctomycetia bacterium | reverse complement strand
CCCGAGCTTGTGTCGATGCCGGTTGGATTCCTTATTCTCATCAAGTTGGCCAAACCGGAAGGACAGTCTGTCCTAAAATATATATTGCTTGCGGAATCTCCGGGCAAATTCAGCACTTAGTTGGAATGCAATCATCAAAGCTAATTATCGCGATAAATAAAGACCCCGAAGCCCCGATATTTAAAATTGCAAATTACGGTATAATCGGGGATTTATTTAAAATTATCCCGCTATTAACGAAAAAATTGAAAGAAAACTCGCAAAAATAAAATAGTGTTTCTTTTAAAGCAACCTTATGTATCTAAAAGAATTAGAAATTTTTGGTTTTAAATCTTTTCCGCAGAAAACAAATCTAAAATTTGAATCAGGTATAACAGTTGTAGTCGGTCCTAATGGCTGCGGTAAGTCTAATGTGTTCGATTCGATAAAATGGGCATTAGGCGAGCAGAGCCCCAAATCTTTAAGGGGCACTAAGATGGAAGATATTATCTTCAATGGAACTCAAAGCCATCCGGCACTTAATTATGCCGAAGTCACCCTCACTTTTTCTAACGAGGATAGATACTTGCCAATCGAATATAAAGAAGTTGCGATAGCCCGAAGGCTTTACCGCTCTGGTGAAAGCCAGTATTTTATTAACAAAAATCAAGTGCGCCTAAAAGATGTTCAGGAACTTTTTATGGGTACCGGTGTTGGTGAATCTACTTATTCTTTTGTCGAACAGGGTAAAATCGAAATATTTTTGAGTTATAAACCGGAAGATAAACGTTCGATATTTGATGAAGCAAGCGGAATCGTAAAGTATAAAGAGAGAAAGAAAGAAACTTTAAGAAGGCTTGATGATGCTGAAGAAAATCTCCTGCGCTTAGAAGATATAATGAGCGAAGTAAGAAGGCAAATTCGTTATTTAGAACGTCAAGTTGAGAAGGCGAAAAAATTTAAAGAAGTCCAACAACGTTTGATAGAAGTAGAGAAAAAGCTGGCTTTTTGTCAGAACAAAGATTTAGATAGAAAAATAAATTCTCAACTAGAGACACTTAATGGATTTAAAGAAAAGGAGCAGGAAAAACTTAGCCATTTAAAAGAGGTTAACAGCAAATGGGAAGATTTAAATCAGGAGTTAAAAACTTTAAGAGGCCAATTAGAGCAAGCCACTACCGAAATGGTTACCTGGGGGGCAAAAATCGATAATGCTACTAGTCATATAGCGGTTTGCAAGCAACGGATAAAAGAATTAGAAGAAAGAAGCCAGGCTATTGAGCAAGCTAAAAATAACCTTCTTCAACGTTTGCAGTTGCAAAAACAGCGTAGTGAAGAAGAAACTAAAAGAATGCAGGAAATAGAAGAAAAAGCCAAAGAGCTTGATGAATCCAGGGGGGCCATTACTTTAGAAAAAGAAACCCTTAAAAGTAAATTAGAAGAAGCTAAAAAGAAAGTTAAAGAAGACAAGCTAAAGATATTAGAGTTAGAAGATAAAAAAGCTCATCTACACAATAGCCTAATTGAAATACAAACAAAATTATCGGCCTTGAATAATCGCAAGAAAAGGCTAACTTTAGATAAAGCAAAACTTGACACTTTGCTTGGAGAAAATAAGGAAAAACTTTCCGGAGTTGAGGACGAGCATTCTCAAATCCAATCCGAATTAGGAGCCCTACAGAATAAAAAACTTACTTTGGTAGCTAAAGAAAAAGAGTTAGTCGGGCGAACAAAAAGATTTCAAGAAAGATTGGTCGAAAAAGAAAAAGAACTGCTTGAGCTCAACGCAACCCACGAATTTTTAAAAGATTTGAGAATTAAATATGAGACTTTTTCAGTTAAGAAAAAAATAACTGTTATTTTTGATGAAGAACCCAAAGATATTAATAAGCTGGTTGCTTCTCTGCAGAATGTCGAGTTTACTACCGATGGAAATACCTATAAGGCTCAAATTGAAGCTAAGGTAGTATCGTTTGAGGAAAAACAATTAGAGGAGAAAATTGATATAGTTGGTAAAGAAATATCTCAAGCCAAAGAGAATTTAGGGGCTTTAGAAGAAGAAAGAGAGAGAGTCCTGCAGGATATCGATAGTGAGAATTCTCAGATTGAAGAAACCAGAATCCTTTTGCAGGAAAAATCTCAGGAGAGAGAAAACTTGCGCCGGGAAGTAGGCAGATTGAATGAAGAGTCAGAATTGTTAGAAGAAGAAGAAAGAACCAACACCGAAGAATTAACAGATTCTCAAGCCAAGGGAGACCAACTCCAGCAAGAGCTAAACCGTTATGAAATTGAGTTAACCAATAGCAATAATGAATTGAATCAGAATCAACAGATAATTGAGACCTCCACTGAGAGGATAAATGAAATCGATATTTCCGATACCCGAAATTTGGCTCAAATCGAATCACTCTATAAAGAAAAAGAAGCCCTGGCTTCTAAAATAAGTGTCTTTCAGGATGAAATTATCAATATCAATAATAATATTGCCCAGATTGAACGCGAAATCCAGGAAAATTCCCAAAGAACCGAGTCTTTTAATAAACAAATAGAGGAATTGGAGTCTAATATCGAGGAAGATAAAGTAAAGATAGGAGAAAAAACCAAAATCAAAAGTTCATTAGAAGAAAAAGAAGCGAATTTAAACCAAAAAGGTAGTCAGATAAAAGATGATATGCAGAATTTAGAACAAGAGGTCCAAGGTTTTCGTGATTCAGCTTATAATAAAAAATTAGAAATTCAGAGTCTTGAGTATGAGAAAGAAAAGGTGAAAGATTACCTAAAGCAGGTATATGAAATTGAATTCGATCCCGAAACTTTAGAAGGCGTGGAAGAGACAACCGATGACTTAAAAATTCAAAAAGAAAAACTTCAAAAACGAGTAAAATCGCTTGGAGAAGTTAATTTAGTCGCAATTGATGAGTTCAACGAATTAAAAGAACGCGAAACATTCTTTGAAACCCAGAAAAAAGACCTAGTTGATTCCAAAGAAAATTTGAGAAAAGCTATTCAAAAAATCAACCGTACATCCAAAGAATTATTTTTAGAGACCTTTAATAAGATACAGGAAGAATTCAAAAAGAATTTTAAATTTCTTTTTAACGGCGGGAAAGCTAACCTTATACTTTTAGATCAAGATAATGTTTTGGAATCAGGAGTTGAGATCGAAGTCCAGCCCCCGGGAAAGAAATTGCAAAATGTCTCACTTTTATCCGGCGGGGAAAAGGCCTTAACCGCAATATCATTAATTTTTGCAATATTTACAGTTAGGCCTTCACCGTTGTGTGTCTTAGATGAAATCGATGCACCATTAGATGAAGCAAATGTCGATAGGTTTAATCATCTTTTAAAAGAATTTTCTTCTGCTTCACAATTTATCTTGATTACTCACAATAAAAAGACTATGAGTAATGCCGATGTTTTATATGGCGTTACAATGCAGGAGAAGGGGATTTCAAAACTAGTTTCGGTTAAGTTTGCCGAAGAACTCCCTTCTTAAGCTAAAACCACCCGATTTTTACCCTTATTTTTTGCTTGATATAGTGCTTGGTCGGCTTTTTGGACTAAATCTAGTTTTTGGGAAGCATCTTCAGGGAAAGTAGCAACTCCAATGCTCAGGCTGAATCGGTGTTCTAGAATTTTAGTATTAGCTATTGATTCTCTTATTCTCTGAGCCAGGAGCTTGGCTTCCTTTTTTTTGTTGGCCGGAAGAATAAGGACAAATTCTTCACCGCCGTAACGGCAGACAATATCAATTTTACGGCAGTTTTCTTTAATTATCTCAGCAATTTTTTTTAAGGCCCGGTCGCCTTGAATATGGCCGCAAGCATCATTGAATTTTTTAAAATCATCCAGATCCATCATCATCACCGACAAAGGAAGGCCGCTGGCAGCAGCTTTAGATAATTCTTCATCTAATTTATATTGGAAATAACCGTGATTCCATAGTGAAGTTAAAGGGTCGGTATGAGCTTTAGTTAAAGTGCTTTCAAAACTTTGAGAATTTTCCAGCGCGCCGCTTGATTGTTCCATAAACATTTCAAATATTTTAATATCATCTTCGGTTATCGGTTTTTTAGTAATATAATTATCAACCACTACAATTCCGGTGACCTTACCTTTTATCCAAAGGCTGCAGGCTAAGAATTCACCTAAGTTTAATTTTTTAATGAAAGGGTCGTCTTTAAATTCATCGAGCTGGTTTTCTTTAAAGCGAAGACAAACTTTTTTATTAACCAGTTTCGATATTATCGAATTTTTATCATTAAGGCCGAAGGAAAAAGATTTAATTAACTCCATAAATTTCGATTCTACTTTATTTTCCTTCATTTGATGGTAGTTTTGGATTAAATCATAAAGGTCTTTATTCTCACTTTCGATATTTTGCCAGATTTGGCTTGCTTCTTCTCCGTCTATCGGGCCAAGGCCCATAAAACCATCTATTTTTTTGTTTTTTTCATCGATAAAAAAGATTGCTGCCCGGTTAAACCTTAAGCCTTCATGAGCAGTTAAACCGGTGAGAATTATGTAGGTTATCTCATCTAGGCGCAGGGTGGTCCTCATTGCTTTGGTGAGTTCATAGAAGACGTAAAGCTGAGAACGCAACTTATCGACTTCTTCTTGTAGTCTTTTGACCTCATTATCCATCTAAAGTATTAAATAGCATATTTGCGGTTAAAAGTCAATCTAAAGCTCTTATACCCGGTTGAAGCGAATCTTCCCCCCCGGCATAAGAGTTGTTTACAGTAACTGTACCGCCATCAGCTGAAATATAACCTGCTAAACCTCCGGCAAAATGCTAAAATAAAGCACCAAGTTTCCACCCCGTAGGTGGAATGACCATATTTCCACCTACGGGGTGGAAACGGTGCGACAAGGGGGATAGCTAATCTTTCCTAATTATATTGATTAGGCTTTAATTTTAAGAACTATCTGATAAAATAAGCCATTATGAAAGGACCGATATTCGATAATAAGTGGTATGATTTCAATATTCCCCAAGAGTTGATAGCTCAAGAACCAGCCCCTAAAAGGGACCAGAGCCGTCTATTAGTAGTTAAACGCGAGAAAAATACAGTAGAAGAGAAGGTATTTAAAGAAGTAATTGACTTTTTTCAAGAAGGAGACGTTTTAGTCTTAAACAATACCGAGGTTATTCGGGCACGGCTTTTTGGCAAGAAAACAACCGGGGCGGTAATTGAGGTTTTGCTTTTAAGAGAAATGCCAAATAAAACTTGGGAAGCTTTAGTTAAGCCCGGTAAAAGAGTAAAAGTTGGCGATGATATTATTTTTGAAGGCGATTTGAAGGCCGGGGTAATTGGGAAAACTTCTTCCGGTTTACAGATATTAGAGTTTCACCCTAACCGCATCGATATTTTCCTAAAGCAAGTTGGTAAAGTACCTCTGCCGCCTTATATCAAAAAAGACCTTGAAGATGAAAATAATTATCAGACTGTATATGCTAAAAAAAGAGGCGCTGTGGCAGCACCTACTGCCGGATTGCACTTTACCCAAGAGTTATTAGATAAAATAACCAACAAAGGAGTAAAAGTTACCTATCTTACTTTGCATTGCGGTTTAGCTACCTTTCGGCCGATAAAAGCCCAAGACATTAGAGATCATAAGATAGCATCGGAGGTAGTTGAGTTAAAAAAACCTACAAGTGATATTATAAATCAGGCAAAGCAAAATAATAAAAAAGTAATTGCAGTTGGAACTACCGTAGTAAGGAGCCTAGAAAGTGCTGCTTTTTGTGATGGAGATAAAAATTTCCGGGTTAAAGAGTTTTCTGGCCAGACAGATCTTTATATTACTCCGGGCTATCAATTTAAGGTAGTCGATGTTTTAATCACTAATTTTCACACTCCTCATTCAACTAATCTGGTATTAGTTTGTTCATTTGCCTCTAATCAATTGATAAAAAAGGCCTACACTTTTGCAAAAGAAGATAAATTGCGTTTTTACAGCTTTGGCGATGCGATGATTCTGTTGTAAGTATCTGACAAGAAAAGACTTATATAAAATATACAAAAAGTAAAAAAAGGCTCTTGGGTCATTGACTTAAGGCAGTATTTTTAATATAATAAAAATTCACACAATTTCTGAAAAATTGCGCCTAAAATTTGATTTACAAGTTGGGTAACTCAAAAGTATATTTAATATTTCGATTTAAGGGGGAGAAGGCATGAATAGTGATTTAAAGAAAAAAAGAACATTCCTTTTATGTGGCCACGCCCAATCCGGAAAAACCTCCCTGGCTGAAAGCATTCTCTTTAAAACCGGAGCCAATAGCCGTTTAGGCAGCGTTGATGAAGATACCTCGATAAGCGATTACGAAGACGATGAAAAAGACCGCAAAAGCTCAATAAACTTGTCAGTTTTAAATACCAAATATAAGGATAATGTTTTACAATTTATAGATGCTCCGGGATATCTTGATTTTATCGGTGAGGTGTATAGCGGTGCCAGAGCCGCAGATTTTGCAATAATGGTCGTCGATGCCTTAGAAGGAGTTGGGGTTGGAACCGAGAAGGCTTGGGAAATATTGCGTAAAGATAATATTCCTTGTGCTTTTTTTATCAATAAATTAGATAAAGATAATACTAATTATAATAAAACTTTAGAAGAGATTCAGCAGAATATTACTAAAGGAGCTGCTAATTTTGCGATAATCGAAGGTGAGAGTACGATAAATATTTTTCAGAATAAAGATAAGAGTCCTGAGCTTTACAACAAAATTGTTGAGATGGTCGCCGAGACCGATGATAAACTTTGTGAAAAATACCTCGAGACCGGTTCTTTAAGTGAAGGAGAGGTTAAAGAGGCTCTCCATAAGGCGGTAGCAAAGTCACAAATTTTTCCGGTAATCGGAGGTATTGCCACTAAAGAAGTCGGGATAGAAAACTTATTGAGTTTAATTACCGAAGTTATGCCTTCGGTTGGTGAATCTTTACCGCGGAAAGCCAAAGATTTCCAAGATAAAGAGACGAGTGTCGAGCCTAAAAACGAGGCTCCATTTTATGCTCAGGTCTTTAAGACTGTAATTGACCCTTTTGTCGGACAATTGACTATTTTTAGAGTCTTCTCCGGAAAACTCGACTCAAATACAGAATTTTATAATACCAATAAAGAGACCAAAGAAAAATTCGGTCAGCTTTATTCTTTAGAAGGAAAGCAGCAGGTTGCTCAAGATGCGGTTTGTGCCGGTGATATTGCTGCAGTGGCAAAATTAAAAGAAACCCAAACTCAAGATACCCTTTCCGGTTCTTCGAAAGAGACGATAAAATTTGGGCCGATAGAATTTCCTCAACCAGCCTATTCAGCTTCGGTTAAACCAAAATCCCGGCAGGATGAAGATAAGATTTCATCAGCTTTATCCCGACTAACCAGCGAAGACCCAACTTGTCAGGTTAGCCTTGATTCACAGACTAAAGAACTTATTATTTCCGGGATGGGTGAGCTGCATATAAATGTGATTATTGACAGGATGAAGAGAAAATATAATGCCAATGTTGAATTAGGTACACCCAAGGTTCCTTATCTTGAAACTTTGACCAAATCAGTTCAGGTTTCACATAAGTATAAGAAACAAAGCGGTGGTAGAGGCCAATATGGTGATGTCTCAATAGAAGTCGAGCCTTTAGAAAGAGGTAAAAAATTCGAATTTGTTAATAAAATAGTCGGTGGAGCTATTCCACGTAACTTCATCCCTTCAGTTGAAAAAGGCATAGTAAAATCAATGGGCGAAGGGTTTTTAGCCGGCTATCCGATAACCGATTTGAAAGTAACTTTATTTGATGGTTCCTATCACCCGGTAGATTCTTCGGATATGGCTTTTCAAATTGCATCATCGATGGCTTTGAAAAAGGCTTTTGAAACCGCCGGAGCAGTGTTGCTTGAGCCGATAATGAACGTTGAGATAGTTGCCCCGGAAGAATTTATGGGCCAGATTAACGGCGATATAAATAGTAAACGAGGAAGAGTTATGGGTATGGAGGTTAGAGGTAAGAATGAAATAGTAAAAGCCAAAATACCTTTGGCTGAGATGTTTAAATATGCCTCAGATCTTCGTTCGGTAACCGGAGGAAGAGGAACTTACACTATGAGCTTTTCCAATTATGAAATTGTTCCTACTAGGATTGCTCAAGGCATTATTGAAAAAGCAAAACAAGCAAAACAAGAACAAGCTGCTTAAAGAGATGTTCTTTGATTTTATCTAGAGAAAAGTAATGAAAATTTTTAATTTCGGCTTAAATTTAGAGGTTGGTAAATATAAATATAAAGACCCCTATTTTAATAAACTGGTTGAAAAATTTTCACCCCAAAAACAAAGCCCTTATACCGTAGAGTTTACCGAGGAAGATATTGATAAAGCTGATGCGGTTGTTTTTGATCTTGATAAAAAAATAGACCTGGTAGTGATTGATTTAGAGAAGATCGAAAAACGCCTCACCCGTTCTGTTGACGAAGAAGAAAAAAAAGCTTTATTGAAAGCCCAAAATATACTCGAAGATGAACAGCTTCTTTGTGAGGGTGATTTTAGCCAGCAGGAAAGTGAAATCTTAAAACTTCTGCAGCTGGTTACCTACAAGCCTTGTATTGGCAGAAAAAGCGTTGAAGATTTAGATTCTCTGGTAAAAGAAATTTTAAAAAAGAAAGAAATTGTTTTATTTTTTACCGCCGGCAAAAAAGAAGTACATACTTGGAGCCTAAAAAAAGGTGAAAATATTTTAGAGGCAGCCGGTAAAATTCACAGCGACCTAAAACGCGGGTTTATAAAAGGCGAAGTCGTTAATTGTAAGGATTTAGATGAGTTTTATAATATGGCCGAGGCAAAATCCCGGGGTTTTGTTAAGATTGTAGATAGAGATTACATTATGCAGGAGAATGATATAATAGAGATAAGGTTTAATGTTTAGTTATGTTAAAGATAAGAAGAGCTTTAATTAGTGTTTGGGATAAAAAAGGAGTAGTAGATTTTGCCAGAAAACTTTCTAGTTTTAAGGTTGAGATAGTTTCAACCGGTAAAACCGCTACTCTTCTTAAGCGTTCGGGGGTAAAGGTAAAGGAGGTATCTAATCTTACCTCTTTCCCGGAAATTTTATCCGGCCGCCTAAAGACTTTACACCCTAAAGTTTTTGGCGGGATATTAGCTAATAAGAAACACCCTCTACATATGGAGGAAATACGTTCTTTAGAGATTCAGCCATTTGATATGGTTGTAGTTAATCTTTATCCTTTCATTGAGAAGCTAAGGGAGAAGTTGAGTTTTGATGAGATGGTTGAATATATTGACATCGGCGGGCCGTCAATGCTAAGGGCTGCGGCTAAAAATTTCAAAAATGTAGCTTGTTTAAATAATCCTAATCAGTACAAAGCAGTACTTTCAGAGCTGCAAAAGAATAAAGGCTTTGTCTCCAATGAGACTTTAAAGTCTTTGGCCGAGAGAGTCTTTTATGTAACTAAAGAATATGATAATGCTATATATAATTATTTTAGAGGCAAAGATATCTTAAGTTGGAATTTAGAAGAGGCCCAAAAACTTCGCTACGGCGAAAATCCCCATCAGAAGTCCTCACTTTATAAGGTGACCGATGTAAAAAGTTTGAATTTTAAAAAATTGCAAGGCAAAGAATTATCTTATAATAACTTTCTTGATTTAGATACCGCAATTGCAGCAGTTAAAGAATTTACCCAACCAGCAGCAGCTATTGTAAAACATGCATCTGTTTGCGGAGTCGGCATTGATAAGAAGTTATCTAAGGCTTACCAGAAATCCTATCTTTGTGATAAGTTATCTAGTTTCGGAGGTATTATCGGCCTTAACCGTAAAGTCGACAAGGAGACCGCTACTCAGATAATGAAGAGTGGGTTTAAAGAGTGTATAATAGCACCTTCTTATTCCAAGGAAGCCCAAAAAATATTTTCCGCTAAGAAGAATTTAAGGATTCTAGAATCTGATATTAATCAAAGAGTAAATTATAAGGACTTAAAAACTACTCGTTTTGGTTATTTAGTCCAGGCAAGGGATTTAATAACTTTAGATAAAAACAAGATGAAAGTAGTTACTAAGAAAAAACCTACTGCCCGGGAGTTAAAAGACCTTCTTTTTGCCTGGAAAGTAGTTAAGATTGCAAAATCAAACGCAATAGTTATTGTTAAAAATCAAGCAGTGTTGGGAATCGGTGGCGGCCAACCTTCAAGGGTCGGGGCTGTCAAAATAGCAATTTTGAAAGCGAAAAAACTACCTAAATTAGCAGTATTAGCTTCAGATGCCTTTTTCCCTAAAGCGGACGCAATAAAAACCGCTTACAAAAAGGGTATTAAGGCGATAATCCAACCCGGCGGGTCGATTAAAGATAACGAACTTATCGAAGAATGTGATAAGCTGGGGGTCAGTATGGTCTTTACCGGTATCCGTCATTTCCGTCATTAAAAGTGCACTCTAAAATGACGCTAAAATCTCAAATCACAAATTCCAAATCACAAATAAGCACCAAACTCTAATATTCAATATTTAAAATAACTTTCATTTGAAGTTTGTGATTTAAGTGCTATTTAAAATTATGATCAAAACTTATAAAAAAGCCCTTGATTACCTTAATTCCTTTATAAATTATGAGAAAAAATCTTTTTTTTTCTACCAAGGTGCTTTAAAGTTAGAGCGGATGCAGTGGCTGGTGAATTCATTAGACATCAAGCCAAATCAATTACGCTCAATACATATTGCCGGAACCAAAGGGAAAGGCTCGACTGCTAATTTTTGTGCTTATCTTTTAGCTAACCAGGGGTATCGGGTCGGCCTTTATACTTCACCGCATATATTTGATATCAGAGAAAGAATAAAGATTATAAGAGGAATAAAGGAAAAGGGGAAAAAAGATTTCCAAGCAAAAGAGAGCCTGATCTCAAAAAAAGATTTTACCAGTCTAATCGCTGATTTTAAAAAAATACTTGATAAAAAAAGGCTGCCTAAAAAGTTGGGGGCTTTGAGTTTTTTTGAATTATTTACTGCCGTTGCCTTCAGGTATTTTATCGATAAAAATTTAGATTTTGTAATTCTAGAGACCGGCCTCGGTGGCCGGCTGGATGCAACCAATATTGCTAGGCCGCTGGCTTCAATAATAACCCATATTGGTTATGACCATATTGATAAGCTGGGCAACAGGATTGCTGACATTGCCGGGGAGAAGGCCGGAATAATTAAAGAATCACTACCGGTTATTTCAAATACCCAAAGTAAAGGTGCCTTAGAAGTGATTAAAAAAATTTCCAAAAAAAGAAAAGCCGAGCTTTTTTTATTTGGTAGAGATTTTAATGCCCAAAATATAAAAACAGCCGGCGGTTATAGTAAGTTTGATTTTCACTTTAAAGAACTTGAGGCAAAAAATATAAAAATCTATCTTAAGGGAATTTATCAGGTTCAAAATTTTTCCTTAAGCTTGGCAGCGTTATGTATATTAGCAGAAAAAGGGATTGTTGAAAAAGGAAATTATAGTAATTTTTCTTTAGGCAAAATGGATTTTCCGGCCCGCTTTGAAGTGGTTAAGAAAAACCCTTTAACAATTGTTGACATCGCACATAATCAATCGTCTTTTTCTGCTGTAGAAGATAATTTAAGGAGGTATTTTCCTAATAAAAAGGTTATTTTGATATTCAGTTGCGCTGAAGATAAAGACCATAATAAAATGCTTGAAATAATTGATGCTGATACCTTAATTGTTACTACTTTTAAGGGTTCCCGTGCCTATTCCTTAGATAAATTAAAGGAAGTTATTAACCGAGAAGCTTTATTTACTCAAAATATAAAAAAAGCTTATTCTTTAGCAAGAAAAATAGCGGATAAAAATTTTTTAATCCTTATTAGCGGTTCGGTTTTTTTGGTAAGCCAAGCCAAAAAGGTTTTAAAAAGTGAGTTTCTAAAATCCTAATAAAATAGCTGGATTTTTTACCGATTTTCAATAAAATACCTTAATAATATATGAGTAAGATTAAATTAAAAGATTATAATACTTGTGATACCATAGCAGCTATTAGTACTTTTCCGTCTAAAGCCGCCTTGGGGGTAATTAAGATTTCCGGGCCTAAAGCTATCAGTGCGGCATCAAAAATATTTTTACCTAAATCAAAGAAAAAATTAAATCAAGCAAAAACTTTCACCATTCATTATGGGTGGATTTTTGAAAAACCAAAAAAAGGAAAACGAAAAATTGTCGATGAAGTTCTGGTTAGTTTGATGCGGCAACCTAATTCTTATACTACCGAAGATGTGGTTGAAATTTCAACCCATGGCGGGCCGGTAGTATTAAATAAGATTTTAGATTTATTGATATCAAAAGGCCTGCGCCAAGCCCTGCCCGGCGAATTTACTTATCGGGCCCTGGTAAACGGAAGGATTGACCTGTTGCAGGCGCAAGGGATTTTAGGGATAGTTGATGCCAAGACCCAGGACGGCTTAACTTTAGCAACATCACAGCTTAAAGGAGAGGTTTCTGATAAGATGAAAAACCTAAAGGATAAGGCTAAAAATATTTTTACCGAGACCGAAGCCTATATAAATTTTCCCGAAGATGCCGTTGGTATTTCGTATGCCGGTATAAAGAAAAAAATATATAGGTTAGATCAAGACGTTTGTGAATTGCTTTTGGCCTCGCGTGAAGGAAAAGCCATGAAAGAAGGCCTAAAGTGTGTAATTTGCGGCAGGACCAATGCCGGGAAATCAACCCTTTTTAACCGGCTTCTTCGCGAAGAAAGGGTTATTGTCAGCAAAAGTTCCGGGACTACCCGGGATGTGGTTGAAGAGACAATAAATATAAAAGGGGTTTCTTTACGGATTTATGATACTGCTGGAATTTTCGAACCAAAAGACTTAGTTGCCAAGCAAGCTCTTGAAAAAACTTCAGATATTTTTCAGCAAGCGGATTTAGTTATTTTAGTTTGTGATGGTTCCAAAGCTCTAAATAAAGATGATGTTTTTTTACTTGAGAAGGCAAAAGAAAAAAATGCCATTATTTTAATAAATAAAAGCGACCTCAAGCAAAAAATAGACCTTCAAAAATTATCCAGTTATAAAAAGAAGATAATTAAAATAAGTGCCTTAAAAGGCCAAGACCTAAAAAAATTAGAAAAAGGGGTTTATGATAATGTTTACCAGGGCGATATAAAGCGCGAAAATGCAATCTTTTTAAGTCATTATCAGGAAGAAATCTTAAAGAAGATAAAAAAGACCTTAGGTGAAATTAGGGGGTTTTTAAAGGATAAACAAAAAATAGATTTTATCAATTTTTCCCTTAAAGTAATACTTGATGATTTAGGCAAAATTAAGGGCGAAATTATGGGCGAGGAGATTTTAGAGAGTATTTTTAGCAATTTTTGTATTGGAAAATAGGAGAGGAAAATGGATAAGAAAAAAATTGAAAAAGCAGTGAGGATGCTTCTTGAGGCAGTAGGAGCAGATTTGAAATTAAAAGATATAGCAACTACCCCTAAAAGAGTGGCCGATATGTATGAGGAGATCTTAGCCGGACAATTCAGAGATGCTTCTAAGGAGCTAGAGGTAATTTTAGAGCAAAAACATGATGAGATAATACTTTTAAAAAATATTCCGCTTTATTCGATTTGCGAACATCATCTTTTGCCTTTTGTGGGGAAAGCCCATGTTGCCTATATTCCGGATAAAAGAATAACCGGTTTAAGTAAGATTGCCCGGGTAGTAGATGTTTTGGCTAAACGTTTACAGGTTCAAGAACGCCTGACTACTGAAATCGCCGATGTTATAATGAATAAGCTAAAACCAAAAGGGGTAATGGTAGTAATTGAGGCTGAGCATCTTTGCATGTCAATGCGGGGAGTAAAAAAAGCCGGAACTTCTACTTCAACTTCGGTAGTCCGAGGAGTATTTAGAAGTAACCAAAAAACCCGGGAAGAAGCATTAAGTTTGATTTCTTTTAAGTAAGTGATAGGCTGATATAATAGCACTAAGCAGTAAATTTTATAAATATGGCTGAAAAAATAGTAACAAAGCTTGGGGATAAAGGGAAAACATCTCTCTATTATGGCAGGCGCCTGGATAAAGATGATATAAGGATTGAAGCTATCGGGGTTCTTGATGAACTTTCCTGCTGGCTTGGTTTTACTAAAGCACAGCTTAACACCAAGAAGGATAAATCCCAGCTTGAGGCGATTCAGAAAGACTTACTTGTTTTAAGTGCCGAAGTAGCTAGCGAAAATAAATTTTTAGATAAATTAAAAAGAAGAATAGATGAAAATAGCATTTCGGTAATTGAAGAAAAAATCAAAGAATCAGAAAAAAAAGCTAAAAAAATTAATTCTTTTATCCTTGCCGGAGAAAATAAACTATCCAGCTATTTGGACCTCTCAAGAGCTATTGCCAGAAAGGCTGAAAGAAGGATAGTTAGTTTGGTTAAGAAAAAATCTTTAAATAATAAGTGTATTTTAATTTATTTAAATAGGCTATCAGACCTACTTTATATCTGGGCAAGAAGCAAAGAAAAATAAAAATGTTAAAAGAAGCATTGCTTTATGAAAAATTAGAAAAAGATACTTTACACTGTTATCTTTGTAACCATAATTGTCACATTGTGCCTGATAGGGCAGGATTTTGCGGGGTAAGAAAAAATATTGACGGCAAACTTTATACTTTAGTTTATGCCCAACCAATCGCTGCCAACCCTGATCCGATTGAAAAAAAACCCCTTTATCACTTTTTACCGGGCAGCAGGTCCTTTTCAATAGCTACTATCGGATGTAATTTTAAGTGCGGATTTTGCCAGAATTGGCAGATTTCTCAATTGTCTCCTCAAGAAAGTGGTTCCAAAAAAAGTGATGTAGCGCCGCAAACAATAGTTAATGAGGCAAAGAAAAGCAATTGTTCCAGTATCGCTTATACCTATACCGAACCAACTATATTTTTTGAATACGCCTACGATAGCGCAAAATTGGCTAAAGAAAATGGATTAAAAAATGTTTTCGTAACCAATGGTTTTATGAGTAAAGAGGCAATAACCGAAATACAACCTTATTTGGATGCAGCAAATGTCGACCTTAAAAGCTTTAGTGAAGAATTTTATCGAAAAAATTGTAAAGCCAGTTTAAAACCAGTGCTTGAAAATATTGAATTTATGAAAAAAAACCAAATTTGGGTCGAGGTTACTACTTTAATTATTCCGGGCGAAAATGATTCTTTAGATGAATTGAGAAAAATTTCAGATTTTATTGCCGGTGTCGATAGAGATATTCCTTGGCATATTAGTAAATTTCACCCTGATTATAAATTTGGCGACCACAAACCAACCGGAGAAGATATTTTAATTAAAGCCCAGCAAGCCGGCACCGAAAGCGGGTTAAATTATATTTATTTAGGAAATGTTTCTTATGAATCCGATACTACTTGCCCGGAGTGTGGGAAGTCTTTGGTCAAAAGAAGGTATTTTGATCTTTTAGAAAATAATATTAAAGAAGGCAAATGCAAATTTTGCCAAGCCCAAATAGCCGGGGTATTTGAATAAATTTTTTTTATAAATGGTAACCAGCATAACATTTTTAATAATATTTATCATAATTTCAGCATCTTTTTCAGCTTCTGAAACTGCGATTTTTTCTTTAAGCAGTGGGAGGCTGCATCGTTTATCAGAGCGTTACTCCGGAGCAAAGACAATTAAAAAACTGCTTAAAAAACCGACCCGTTTGTTGTCCACTATAGTGTTTGGTAATCTATTAGTTAATATCGGATTTTCAGCTTTATCAACTACATTATTTATAAGCCTGTTTGGCGAAAAAGGTATTCTAATTTCGATGCTATTCAGTGGAGTAGTTATCCTGTTCTTAGGAGAGATTTTTCCAAAAACTTTCGCTATTTATAATGCCGAGAAGTTATCTTTGTTTTTTTCACCGCTTTTAAATATTGTTACTAAAGTTTTCGCTCCCTTTATTATATTAGTCGTTAAGGTAGTAGATTTTTGTTCAAATTTAGCGGTTAAAAGGCCTCAAAAAACTACCTTAACCGATGAAGAATTTAAAGCCGCTATTTTTTTAAGTAAAAAAGACGGCCAGATTACCGCTCAAGAGGAGAGTTTAATCAGCCATGTTTTGGAATTTAAAGATACCCAGGCCAGCGAAGTGTTAACTGCTCGAATCGATATGCAAGGAATCGATACTATTTTAAAACAAAAAGAAGTTATCCGCTTGCTTAAAGAACAGAAGCATTCCAAATTTCCGGTTTATGAGGGTTCCCAGGATAATATTATAGGTATATTGTATGCTAAAGATGTATTTTTAAATCCCGAAAAAGATTATCACCAGTTTTTGCGCGAACCGGTATTCGTCCCCGAAAGTAAAAAAATAGATGATATTTTAAAATTATTCTT
>CAZGLF010000029.1:0-16664 GCA_964526615.1 uncultured Planctomycetia bacterium | reverse complement strand
GTTATTACTGTTCCGGCTTATTTTAATGACAACCAACGACAGGCAACTAAAGATGCCGGCCAGATTGCCGGTTTAAATGTATTGAGGATAATTAATGAGCCTACCGCAGCTTGTTTGGCTTACGGTTTAAACAAAGTAGGTAAAGAATTAAAGATCATGGTATTTGACTTTGGCGGAGGTACTCTTGATGTTACTACCATGGAAATGTGGGCTGAAGGCGGTTTTAAAGTTCTCTCAACTCATGGGGATACTCATTTAGGCGGAACCGATATGGACAACGCCTTAATTGATTATATTGCCGAGGAGTTTAAAAAACAACATGGCATAGACTTACGCCAAGATAAGATGGCTTTGCAGCGTCTGCGTGAGGGAGCAGAGAAGGCAAAGATAGAGTTATCTAGCACTTTGACCACAGATATTAATTTGCCTTTTATTACTGCTGATGCATCCGGGCCAAAACACCTTACGATGTCAATTAACCGGGCTAAGTTAGAAGAGTTGGTTAATCCGATAATCGAAAAATGTAAATCACCGATGCAGGCAGCAGTTAGTGACGCAAAGCTTAAAGTTGATGATATTGATAAGATAATTATGGTTGGCGGGCCAACTAGAATGCCGATAGTCCAGCAATTTGTTGAAGGTTATGTCGGTAAAAAAATTGAACGCGGTATTGACCCGATGGAGTGCGTTTCAATGGGTGCTGCGGTTCAGGCATCGATTATAACCGGAGACACCAAAGATGTGCTTCTCCTAGATGTTACCCCGTTATCTTTAGGTATCGAGACCTTAGGAGGGGTATTTACCAAATTAATCGATAGAAATACTACCATTCCTACTAAAAAGAGCCAGGTATTCTCAACCGCAGAAGACAACCAAACTGCAGTTACCATTAGAGTTCTTCAGGGTGAGAGGCAGATGGCAAGTGATAATACCGAATTAGGTAGATTTGATTTAGTAGGCATACCGTCGGCTCCAAGAGGAGTTCCTCAAATCGAGGTAACTTTTGATATCGATGCCAATGGAATAGTCCATGTCCATGCCCGAGATAAAGGCACCGGAAAGGGACAGTCAATCAGAATAACCGCACCGGATAAACTGTCTGAGGAAGAAATCGATAAAATGGTTAAAGAGGCTGAGAAGTTTGCCGAAGAAGATAAGAATAAAAAAGAAAAAATCGAGTTACGCAACAAAGCCGATACTTTAGTCTATGCTAGCGAGAAATCATTAAAAGACTATGGCGATAAGGTATCGGATAATGAGAAAAAAACAATTCAGGAGAAGCTCAATGCTTTAAAAGAGCTCTTAAAGAAAGAAGATGCCTCAAGTCAGGAAATAGAAAAAGCAATGGAAGAGTTAAATTCAGCATCTCATAAATTAGCCGAGCAAATCTATAAAGCAAGTGCTCAGCAACAAGGCCAAGCTCAAGAGGCAGCCGGAGCTGCTGGCGCTGCTGGAAGCGAGGGAGCATCCCAGAGCCAAGGAGAGTCTCAAGGCCCTCAGGATGAAGGTGTAGTAGATGCTGAATACAAAGAAGAAAACGAAAAAGAAAAAAAGGATAAAGGATGAAGGATGAAGGTAGAGCAGATTTGTTATACTTTACTTTACCCTTTTATTTTTAACCTTTAAAAGGCATGATGAGTACAAAAAAAGACTATTATGAGATATTAGGGGTTCCAAAAGGCTCAAGTATCGATGAGATCAAAAAAGCCTATCGTCAGCTTGTAATGAAACACCACCCTGACCGGGTGCCTCAAGAACAGAAAAAAGAAGCTGAAGAACGCTTTAAAGAGATTTCCGAAGCTTACGCGGTTTTGAGTGATCCTCAAAAGAAAGAGCTTTATGATAAATACGGCCATGCCGGAATAGACTCCCGTTATAGCACCGAGGATATTTTCCGGGGAGCTGATTTTTCAAGTTTCTTTGGCGGCGGGTTAGGGGATATATTTGAAAATTTATTCTCCGAAGGTGGTTTCGATATTTTTGGCGGCAGCAGAGGCGGTACTCGCCAAAGACGACAGGCAAGAGGGGAAGACGTTCAGATTAAGTTGACCATAGATTTAGAAGATGCAGCTGCCGGTGCCCAGAAAGATATCACTTATTGGCGTTATGACAGCTGTAGCGAGTGCGGCGGCAGCGGAGCAGCTAAAGGCTCTTCTAAGGTCAACTGCCCAACCTGCGGCGGCAGAGGGGTGGTTAGAGGCGGAATGGGCTTTATCAGCTTTTCTCAGGCCTGCCCGAATTGCGGCGGCGAAGGCAAAGTTATCAAAGATAAGTGCCGGGCTTGCGGGGGATTAGGCAGAATAAGAGTAAAAAAGAATTTAAATATAACGGTACCTGAAGGCGTAGATAACGGTTCAATCCTGCGCTTGCGCAACGAAGGCAGTTTTGCCGGTACTGCCAGGGGTGACCTTTATGTTCATATTGCAGTCAGGCCGCATCCGACATTTAAACGCGAAGGCGATAATATTAAGTGTAAGGTGAAGATTAGCGTCATTAAGGCAATCTTAGGGGCTGAGATAGAGGTACCGACTTTAGATAAGAAAGTTAAGATGAAAATACCCTCGGGAACCCAACCCAATACTGTTTTTCGCCTTAAAAATAAGGGTATAATTAACTTGCGTACCAAACGCATGGGTGATGAATTAGTTGAGGTTGAAGTTGAGGTACCAAAGAAGACCTCTTTTAAAGAAAGAAGGCTTCTTCAAGAATGGGGTAGATTAAAAGGAGAATTATAGTATACTATTATAATTCTTTCTTCAAGGAGGTATAAAGATGCCGACATATGATTGTGAGTGTTTAGAGTGTAAAAATAGGTTTGAAGCCTTTCAGAAGATGAGCGATCCACTGCTTAAGGAGTGCCCTAAGTGCAGGGGTAGTGTCAGGAGACTGCCTGGCACCGGTGCCGGTTTAATCTTTAAAGGCAGCGGATTCTATGTTACTGACTATAAAAATAAAAACACTTCTTCTTCGGAAACAAACAAGAGCAATGATAAATGCTCCGGGTGCAGCGATTCAGCTTGTCCCCAAGCGCAAAATTAGCTTTTAATTAATAATGGCTGAGGTAGTTAAACCATTTAAGGCGACTTATTATAATCTCAAGGTAATTAAAGATTACTCCAAAGTAATCTGTCCGCCTTATGATGTAATAAGTAAAGAACAACTTAAAGCTTTAAGAAAAAAATCCCCTTATAATTTCAGTCATATTTTAATTGCTGATAAAGGCTACGATAAGGCTGCCGCTAAGCTTAATCAATTCATCAGAGATGATGTTTTAGTGAGAGATGAAAAAGAAAGCCTTTATTTTTATGAACAAAAATACCAGGTCCAAGGAAAGAAGTTTGCCCGCTATGGCATACTTAGCCTGTTGAAGATGGATAAAAATGGTATCTTCCCCCATGAACGTACTTTAAAAGGCCCGAAAGAAGACCGTAAAAAAATCATTAAAACCACCAAGGCTAACTTGAGCCCGATATTTATTATTGCTGGTGAAGCTTTGAAGATATTTGATGAAACCTATAAGTCTTACCGTAGAAAAAAGCCTTTTCTAAAATTCCAAGATGATAATTCAGTAGTTAACCGTATTTGGAAGATACAAGAACCTAAAGAGGTTAACAAAATCTGTAAAGAAATTGAAAAATGTAATTTAGTTATTGCTGACGGGCACCATCGTTTTGAGATCTCTTATGATTACTTTAAAAAAAATCAGGGCAAATTCAAAGACCTTAATTATATCTTGGCTTATATTGCAGATTGTCAGAAAGGTTTGTTGATTTTGCCAACCCACCGGATAGCTTCTTTGGATGAAAAAAAGGATGTTTTATTTGAAAAATTAGCTAAATATTTTACAATTAATAGTATAAGAGAACCCGAATTAGAGAAAAGCCTAAAAAAACCAAGAACTTTTAGCTTTGGGATTTACTATAAAGCAAAATTCTATGTTGTGAGGTTAAAAGAACCTAAGTTGTTAAATAAATTGCCAAAGAAAGTATATAAAGAGATAGACCCCTATGTTTTTCATAACTTAGTTGAGCCGATGATCAAGCTAAAGGCGAGTTTTGAATATACCCACACTATTAAAGAAGCAAAGAAAACTGCCGGAAAAAATAAGATGGCTTTTATTTTAAATCCGGTATCTTTGGATTCGGTGTTAAAGATTTCTGCCAAAGGCTTTAAATTGCCTCAGAAATCAACTTATTTTTATCCGAAAGTACTTTCCGGAGCAATCATAAGGAGGTTTGAGCCTTGAGAATCTTTAAAAAACCTTTTGGATTAAATTTAAAGAAAAAGAAAAAAAACATACCTGACGGCCTCTGGAGTAAGTGCCCCAAGTGTTCACATCTTATTTTTAATAAACTCTTGGAGGAAAACTTAAAGGTTTGTACTCAGTGCAGTTATCATTTCCCGCTTACCTGTTGGGAGAGATTAAATTATTTAGTCGATGAAGATAGTTTTTCTGAGATCGCTGCCGAGCTTACTTCATCTGACCCGATAGAGTTCGCCGGCCCAAAAACCTACAAAGATAAGTTAGAGGATGCCAGGAAAAAGACCGGTTTAAAATCAGCCGCTATTGTTGGAGAAGCTAAAATAGATGAGAAACCGGTGGGCTTAGGGATTACCGATTCCCGGTTTATTATGGGTTCGATGGGCTCGGTTTTAGGGGAGAAAATAACCCGGGTAGCCGAATTATCCCTGGAGAAAAAAATACCTCTAATAGTAGTTTCAGCTTCCGGTGGAGGAGCCAGAATGTATGAAGGCATGCTGAGTTTGATGCAGATGGCCAAGACCAGCGGAGTATTATCGTTATTAAAAGAAAACAAAGTTCCTTTTATTTCAGTCCTTACCCATCCAACTATGGCTGGGGTAATGGCTTCTTTTGCCGGTTTAGGCGATATTACGATTGCTGAACCCGGCGCCTTAATCGGTTTTACCGGCCCAAGGGTAATTAAGCAGACGATAAAACAGGATTTACCGGAAGGTTTTCAGACTTCCGAATTTAATTTAGAACATGGTTTGATAGATTTAGTAGTTCCCAGAAAAGAATTAAAAGATAAGATTTCGAAATTACTCTATTATTTAACTTGACATATCTTTATTTAAAACTTAAAATTTTAGCTTATGGCGCAAGTAAATTTAAAAAACTTAACTAAACTTTATGGAAACAATGCTCCGGCAGTCGATGATGTAAACCTTGAGATCAAAGACAAAGAGTTTGTAGTCTTTGTCGGGCCTTCTGGCTGCGGTAAATCTACTACTTTGAGAATGATAGCCGGCCTGGAGGTTCCAACAAAAGGAGAAATCTATATCGGAGACCGGTTAGTGAATAATGTACCGGCTAAAGATAGAAATATCGCCATGGTATTTCAAAATTATGCTCTCTATCCCCATATGAATGTTTATAGCAACATGGCCTTTGCTTTGAAGCTGCGTAGTTATTCAAAGTCAGATATTGACAAAAGGGTTAAAGAGGCCGCTCAGATTTTAGGAATTCCACATCTTCTTGAGAGAAAGCCCCGGGAAATCTCCGGTGGAGAACGCCAAAGAGTAGCAGTGGGGCGGGCAATCGTAAGAAAGCCGTTTGTCTTCTTATTCGATGAACCCTTGAGTAATCTTGATGCTAAAATGCGGGTTCAGATGCGCACTGAAATACATAAACTCCATTTAAAAATCCAAACCACAATGATTTATGTCACTCATGACCAGACCGAAGCTATGACTTTGGGAGACCGGATAGCGGTTATGAAAGGCGGTAAGGTATTACAATTCGATACGCCCTTAAATGTTTACGATAACCCGGCCAATAGATTTGTAGCAAGTTTTATCGGTTCCCCGCCGATGAATCTTATGAATGGGTCAATAATTAAAAAAGAAGATGCTTTGTATTTTGATGAAGGTAATTTTAAGGTAAAAATACTAGATCAAATGGCAAAGAAATTAGAACCATACATCGACAAAGAAGTTATTTTTGGGATAAGGCCGGAAAATATCTACGATAAGCTTTTTGCATCCTATGCTACAGCCGATAATACTTTGACTGTTTTGTGTGATGTTATGGAGACAATGGGTTCACAAAACCATCTTTATCTGTCTACCGGTAAACACACGATAATAGCTGTGGTCGATGCCTCTAACAAGCCTTCAATTGGAAGCATGGTGGAGATTGTATTCGACATGGAGAAGGTTCATTTCTTTGACCCTTCAACCGAAAATACTATTGTATAATTTTTTTATACTCACAACTTTATTCCTCCTGATTTTTACAGCCCTTATCTTTACCCTTCTGGGTAAAATAACCGTTATCGCATTTTTAGTTATATCATTTTTTGCCGGATTTTTATTTTTTCTCTTTCATAAGCTCAGATATAATATAACAGTTAAGCCTCACGGAGAATTTGATTTAATTGAGGAGAGGATGAACCTCCTTAAAGAGAGTATTGAGGAGAAGAATAAACTTTTGGAATCTTTGCCTCGAATCCGCAAAAGAGTATCTTTTCTTTTTAATGTTTCACAAAATTTTTTAGAGCTTTTAGACCCGGAAGAAATATATGATTTTCTCATCAATACCTTATCTGACCTCTTTCCCCAAGCCGACAGCCTGCTGATATTTGATTTTAATAAAGAAAAAGATTCTTTAAGCTTGATACGTTCCTTAAAGCGAAAAGACCCTTTGATAAAAGAAAAAAGAGGCGATGTTTTGGACAATTGGACCCTTCATAAGAACCGTTCTTTATTGATTGAAGATATAACCCGGGATTTTCGCTTCGATTACACTTCAATCGAAGCTTATCGGGGCCGCGGGGCCCTTTCATTTATGGTTAGCCCAATATCAATTGAACACCGGGTATCGGGTTTGATCAGGGTTGAAGCCAAGAAGGCAAATAGTTTTTCTTTAGAAGATTCCCGCCTCCTGCGCAATATTTGCGATTTGGCTGCTGTGGTTTTAGAGAGAGCCGAACTTTTCAATAAAGCCCAGGATTTAGCGATAAAAGATTCACTTACTGACCTTTTCCTAAGGGATTACTTTTTTAAGAGGTTAAATACCGAAATAAAGCGCAACAAAGAGAAAAATTCTAAGCTGGGCGTGATTATGTTGGATATCGATAATTTTAAAAACATCAACGATACTCATGGCCACGTGGTAGGTGATTTTGTTTTAAAAAGACTTTCCCGGATTCTAAGAAGTGTTATTGGTGATGCCGGTAATTTGATTGCCCGTTTTGGCGGAGAAGAATTTATTGCGCTAGTTATCGAAGGCGATAAAGAACGCTTAGTCAAGATGGCTGAAGCTATTCGCAAAAAAAGCCAAGAGGCAGAGTTAAGTTTTAGAAGAAAGAAAATAAAGTTTACCGTATCTTTGGGAGTTGTGATATATCCTGATGATGGGTCGGATCTATTAAGATTAATAGATAAGGGAGATAAATTGATGTATAAGGCAAAAAGAGAAGGTAAAAATAAAGTATGTTTTTCTGGGGAGTGATTTTTATATTATTTGCCGTTTTACTTGGAGGAGAAGTTTTTTTCCTTATGGCTTTTAGGAAAGAGAACCAGGACCGGGAAAAATCCTTAGGCAGTGATTATAATTCTTTAAAGAAACAAGAAAAGGCATTAGCACAGGAAGTCGAGATTCTAGAGAAGAGTTTGGCTGAAAGGTTTCTCTTTTATGATATTGCCCGGAAGACCGCACCGATTTTCAAAAAGAAAAACCTCGTGGCAGTATTTTTTGAAGAAATAAGGCACCTAGGCCAAATTGACAAGATTGAGCTTAGCGATTCGGCAATAGATAAAAGTTATCTTAAATTTGAATTAGGCAATGAAAGCAAACAAGCCTTATATATCAAGACTAAAGCAAAGTCAGTTATTGGTTATATACCTTACTTTGCCAATCTTTTGAGAGTTTGCCTTGAAAGGATAAAGCTTTATGAGAAATTACAAGAGCTTTCAATCCATGATGCTTTGACTAAAATTTATAACCGCCGTTATTTTACCTTAAGGTATTTGGAAGAATTTCAAAGAGCTAAAAAGTTTAATTTGAATTTATCTTTTTTAATGATCGATATCGATTATTTCAAAAAAATAAATGATAATTACGGCCATCTGGTAGGCGATGCGGTTTTAAGAGAAGTAGCTCGTTTAATAAAAGAAAATACCCGTGAAATAGATTTCGTAGCCCGTTTTGGCGGAGAGGAGTTTGCGGCAATCTTACTCGATACCGATAAAGCCGGTGCCATTATGGTTGCCGAACGTATAAGTTCACGGATTTCCCGGGAGAGAATAAAAGTTTTTGATGAGACCCTATCAGTAACAGTAAGTGTCGGGGTAGCATCTTTTCCTCAAAACACCTTACATTCGGATGTATTGATGGAGATATCCGATAAAGCACTCTATAAGGCTAAACTTTCCGGTAGAAACCGGGTTTGTTGGTTTTAGCTCTTCAAGTCTTAAAAAATCTTTTCCAAGTTAAAATTTATAATAGTTTTTATATTTTAGGTTGAAATTTCTTTGAATTTGTGGATAATATCTTCTCTAACCAAAGGAGTGCTATGAATAATGATTTTCAAAGATGGTTGAGTGAAGCAGCAGGCAGGGAAAAAGAACAAATACCTCAAGATAACCCCTATCGTGAAATAGGTTTTGATGATTCTAAAAAAAGATTAGGCTGGGCTCAAAAGTTGAAACTCGCCCAAGTTGAGGACTCTATCGAGAAACTTTCCGGAATCATAAAAAATAAAAAATATTTTATCTTTATCGGCATGGGCGGTTCAGTAAACGGTATTAAGCCTTTGTTGAAATTATTTCCTGAGAAATCAATTTATACTATTGATAGCCTTGACCCGGCAGCAATAAATGAAATATTAGAAGATATCGATGATTTAGGTAAAACTTTGGTTGTCCCGATTTCAAAATCCGGAACCACCAAAGAAACTCAACTTTTGGCCTTAACTTTTAAAGAAGCCCTATCTAAAGGTCTTGAAAAAGGAAAATGGCAGAACCATTTTTTATGGTTAAGCGATGCGCCCTCTTTTTCTAAATTAGATGGCCTAGGGTGGCCAGGCGTAAATAAAGTGACTATCCAATTTAATTCAGAGAGTGATATCGGAGGAAGATTTTCCTGCCCGCATACTCTGATATTTGCCTTGCCATTATTTATACTCCTAGATTTTGATTTAGATAAATTACTTGAAATCTATCAAAAGTTTTCTTCTTTAAAAGGAGATATCCAACAGCAGGCTTATTCTTTGTGTCAAGAATACAACGATAAGACAGATGCTTACTTTTCTCCTGCGGTGCCTCAAGATTTAGAAGATTCTTTTTCACCCTGGATAGTTCAGCTTTTTCAGGAATCACTCGGTTCTCGTTTAGAAAATCTTTCGGTAAAGACGCTAGTTAATGCTAAGGAAGACTTTTTATCAAAAGTTTCTCTGGATATCAAAATTCAAGAGCCGGTAGTAGCTGTGATGGCGCAGATGTATTTTTTCCAGCTCTTCGTGGCTTATTATGCAGTGATATTAGGGATTAATTTTGTAAATCAGGAGTTTGTTGAAAAATATAAGGCCCGGATGCGCCAGCTTGAAGGAGGAAAAAGCGGTGAGGAAAAAATAAAAAATATTGATTTATCCGGTTTGATCGAAGCGGTCAAATCCCAGATAAATCCAAAACAGAAATTTATCGAAATCGTACTTTATTTTTATCCCGATTCAGATACTGTTTCAAATATCGAAAAACAGTTTAGTGAAAACTTCAACGATAAAAAAACACTCATTTTTATCGGCAGTGATTGGAACCACCAATCTTATCAAGCTGCTTTCAGCAGCAAGGATACCTTTTTTGTGTTATTGACTTTAGCTTCCTACAGGTTGGGTTTGCCGAATGTAGATAGCGGGAGCGTAGTGAGAAATATTAAGACTCTTGAATTAATAGCGCAAGCCACCTATCTTACCTTAGAAGATAAATCAATTCTTTTTTCTTTAATTTCTTCTTAAAAGATAAGTTATTGTTGGTGTTTTTTTGGGTGAATTTTTAGTTAACTTGAGAAGTATTGAAAAGCCGCCTGTTTTGTGGTAATATTCATTTTAATTTGATTTTTTATCGGTTTTATAAATATTCCCAAAGGAGATAGTTATGAATGGAATTATTGAAAAAATACGCCAAAAAGCAAAGAGTGATCCTAAAACTATAGTCTTTCCCGAGGCTCATGATGAGAGGGTTATTGAAGCAGTAAAACGCATCAAAGAAGAAGGTATTGCTAAGCCCTTGCTTTTAACTCAGGATAACCTTGAACCGGAAAAACAGGAAGAATTTGCAAATCTGTTTTTCGAACGCAAACAGGTAAAGGGAGTAACCTTTGAAGAAGCCCGGGAGTTAATGGAAAATCCGCTTTATTACTCTTCGATGATGGCTCGATACGGTCATGCCGATGGTTTTGTCGCCGGAGCAAAATTTACTACCTCTTCAGTTGTCAGGGCAGCTATTAATTGTTTGGAGGTAGACCGCAAAGCCGGGATAATATCAAGTTGTTTTATTATGGCAATGCCTGATTGTGCCTATGGTGAAAAAGGGCTGTTTATTTATGCCGATTGCGGGGTTATACCTTATCCAACTAGTGAACAGTTGGCAAAAATTGCCATCTCGAGTGCACGTTTTACCAAGGATGTCCTAGAGATAACGCCTAAAGTGGCTCTTTTAAGTTTTTCAACTAAAGGAAGCGCTGAGGGCCGCTGGGTCGATAAGATAAAAGAAGCAGTGGAAATCGCCAATTCTCAAGAGAGAGGATTTTTAATTGATGGCGAGCTCCAGGGAGATAGCGCTTTAGTTCCTGAGGTTGCTTCAAGAAAATTAGGTGATAGTAAAGTTGCCGGCAAGGCCAATGTTTTAATTTTTCCCAATTTAGATGCCGGAAATATTTGTTATAAGTTGACTCAACGTTTAGCCAAAGCCCGGGCAGTGGGGCCGATAGTCTTAGGTACAGTGCAGCCTTGCAGCGATTTGTCACGTGGTTGTGACGTTGAAGATATAATCGATTGCACCGCGGTAACGGTAATCCGGGCCCAAAATCGAGAAAAAGAAGAGGCTCAAAACGCCTAAATCCTATTTTATGAAAGTCTTAGTCGTTAATTGCGGAAGTTCATCAATAAAATATAAACTTTATGAATTCCCTTCGCATAACCTCTTAAATAAAGGCAATATCGAAAGGGTTGGCGAGAGGAGCTCAAAGGTTAAAGATCATAAATCCGGGATAAAGATATTAGTCGATAACCTGCTAAAGGCAAAAGCAATAAATAATTTAGAAGAAATAGCAGCTATTGGGCACCGGGTGGTCCATGGCGGAGAGTATTTTAGAAAGCCCCGGATAATTGATCAGAGGGTAATAAAGCAGATAAAAAAATGCAAACATCTTGCTCCGTTGCATAATCCGGTAAACTTAGAAGGGATAAACGGGTGCAAGAAGTTTTTTCCTAAAATACCTCAGGTGGCGGTATTTGATACCGCTTTTCATCAAAGTATCCCCAAAGAGCGGTATCTTTATCCAATACCTTTAAAGTATTACAATAGATATAAAATACGAAAATATGGTTTTCACGGGACCTCGCATCAATTTGTTGCCTCCCAGGCTGCTAAGTTACTTAAAAAGCAATTAAAGAGCTTAAAGCTTATTACCTGTCATCTGGGCAATGGCTGCAGCATTACCGCAATAGATAAAGGCCGTTCAGTTGAGACTTCGATGGGTTTTACGCCTTTAGAAGGTTTGATGATGGGAACCCGTTGCGGAGATATCGATGTTGCCGCGGCTTTCTACATAATGGAGAAAGAAAAATTATCTATTGAGCAGATGGATGGTATTTTAAATAAAAAAAGCGGTTTATTAGGAATTTCTGGGATAAGTAATGATTTTAGGAGTATCATGGATGCCTGTGGTGCCAATAAACCCAAAGCTAAATTAGCCTATGATATGTTTACTTACCGGGTAAAAAAATATATCGGGTCTTATAATTTTATTTTAAAAGGAGTCGATGCGGTTTGTTTGACCGGCGGAATTGGCGAGAACAACCCTGAACTCTTTAAAGAGGTAAAAAAAGATATTACAAGTGTAATTGGCAAAAAGACAAAAGTTTTAATTGTTCCCACCGATGAAGAAAAAATGATAGCTGATTTAACTTATAAATTATTAAAATCCAAGCCCAAGGTTAAAAGGAGATAGAGATGATGAGAATAATGCTTAAATCAAAGGTATACTATGCGACGGTTACCGAGTTAGAGCTCTACTATCGCGGCAGTATAACAATAGATGAGGAATTGATGGAGAAAGCCGACTTAAAAGAAGGCGAGAGGGTAGATGTTTTAAATCTTAATAATGGGGTGCGCCTGCAGACTTATGTTATAAAAGGCCAAAGGGCAAGCGGGCAAATTTGTTTAAACGGCCCGGCAGCCCGTACCGCAGTCAAAGGCGATAAGGTTATAATTCTTTCATATGGGCTTTATTCGGAAGATGAATTAAAAGAATCTAAAGCAAAATATTTGGAGTTAGATGGAGAAAACAAAATTAAGAATTCATACCTGGCCTGAACCTATTCTGCGAAAAAAGTGTAAAGAGGTTAAATTTGTTGACGATAAGATAAGAGCCTTACTTGATGAGATGCTTTCCTTAATGCGGGTAAGCGGAGGCGCCGGGTTGGCAGCTAATCAGGCCGGCTTAGATGCAAAATTAGTAGTTATTGAAATTGATAATAAGGTTATAAAGTTAATTAATCCTTGCATAAAGACTAAAGAAGGAAAGATCTGCTTCAAGGAAGGCTGTTTGAGTTTTCCGGGTTTAGAATTAGATATCGAAAGAGCAAATAGGGTAAAAGTTGAGGCTTTGAATGAAAAAGGGGAAAAGGTTGAGTTTGATACCGAAGGTATTTTAGCAGTTGTTTTTCAACATGAAATCGACCATGTAACCGGGAAAGTCTTTATTGATAGAATATCTTTTTCCCAGAGGTTAAAATCACACTTTAAACTTAGAAAAATTATAAAGAGGACAAAGGATGCATTGCGACAATAAGGAAAAAAACAGTAATTTTTGCACTTGTACCTATCCGGGTTGCCCAAGAAAAGGATTGTGCTGTGAGTGTATTCGATATCATCTTTCAAATAACGAGATACCGGGTTGCTTTTTCCCGCCTGAGGCCGAAGCTACCTATGACCGCTCTCGGGAGTATTTTTTATTGGTTTGCAAAGAAAAATAATTTTTAGGAAATGAAAAAAGAAAAAGAACTTATAATTATTGGAGCCGGAATTGCCGGGGTAAGCGCTGCCATTTATGCTAAGCGCTCCGGGCTTGATTTTTTACTTTTTGAATCAAAAGTAGTTGGCGGCCAGCTTCTTTTGATGGGCCATTTAGATAATTATGTCGGCTTAGGGGTAAATGCTAATGGCAGAGACTTAGCCAATAATCTTAAACAGACTTTAGATGACTTTGAAATTCCGGTTGTAAGTGAAGGGGTTCAAAACCTAAAAGTTCAAGATAATTTTATTGAGGTAACAGCCGACGATAAAAGTTATTCGGCTAAGACCGTAATAATTGCTACCGGTGCTTCTTTTAAAAAATTAGGCGTTGAAGGAGAGGCTAGGTTTTCCGGTAAAGGGGTTTCATATTGTGCGATATGCGATGCTTTCTTTTTCAAAAATAAGAGGTTGCTGTAGTTGGCGGAGGAAATACTGCGGTTGAGGAGGCGCTTTATCTAAGTGATATAGCTAAAAAAGTTACTTTAATTCACCGCCGTGATAAATTAAGGGCAATAGATTCTTTGCAAAAAGAACTTTTCAATAAATCCAATATCGAAGTAATCTATGATAGTGTAGTTAAAGAGATGAAAGGTTCAGAGCTTCTTCAGGAGGTAATTTTAGAAAACATCAAAACTAACCAAGAAAGGCCTTTAAAGCTAAACGGAATTTTTATTGCTATCGGCGTTAAGCCAAATACCGATATTTTTAAAGATGTTGTTAAATGTGATGAATTAGGATTTATCTTGGCTGATGAGAATATGCAGACTTCATTTGAGCGTATCTGGAGTGCGGGTGATTGCCGCAAGCGGCCCCTAAGACAATTAATTACTGCTGCCTCTGAAGGTGCTATTGCAAGCATGAGTGCCTATAAATATTTGAGAGGCCAATATATAAGTGTTTAAAATATAGCTTTGAAATCTAAATTACTTCTTTTTTTCAGGATAGTCCTTACTCTTGCCATTTTTTTTGCTATTTTCAAGTATGTTCCCTATAATAAGCTGATTGAAGTATATCAAGACTCAAATAAACTATATCTGGCGTTAGGTATTTTCATTTTTTTCTTATCACAGGTTTTGGGTATTTTTCGCTGGAGATATTTACTTTGGGCCTTGGGGGTTGATATTTCGATAAAAGAGGCATTCCTTTCCTATTATTCAGGCCTTTTTTTTAATCTCTTTTTTCCTTCGATAGTTGCTGGAGATGTTTTTAGAGGGGTAAGTATTTCCTATCGTCACGGCCAAAGTACTAAAGCAGCCTCTTCGGTATTAATGGACCGCTTCAGCGGGTTAACTGCGATTACCTTAATTGCCGCTGTTTCTTTTATTTTCTCGCCTCAAGAGTTAAAAACCAAAGAGGTAGGGGTATCTTTAACCATACTTGTTTTTATTGCCTTATTTGCTTTTTTAGTTATATTTAGCAGAAGATTTTTTCTTTTAACGATAAAGGTTTTTAAAGAGGGTAATATTTTAAAGAATAAGATTATCTCTTTCCACGATAAACTCTACTTCTTTAAACAGAATCCTAAACTTTTCATCAAGAGTTTATTTTTCTCGTTTCCGATTCAAATTCTGATACCTTTAGGTTTTTATGCCGCTTCTTTTGCTTTCGGGGTTGAATTGGGTGTTTTGAATTTTTTAATCTTAGTTCCAATCGTGGTTGCGATATCAGTTATTCCGATAACCATAGCCGGTGCCGGAACCCGGGAGGCCTCAGCAGTATTTTTCTTTGCTTTAATTGGAATCGATAAAAGTATTGGTTTAGGTGTATCTTTGCTGAATTTGATATTTTTGGTAGTTACCGGTATTTTAGGAGGAATAATTTATGTTAGTCTATATCATAGATGGCTTCAACGTAGTGTATAAGTTGAATGAATTAAAAACAGCACCTAACCCCCGCAGCGCTTTAATTAATTATATCCGCAATCATAAATTAACTGGAAGCAGTAACAACAAGGTTGTTTTAGTTTTTGACGGAGGCATTGATGAGGAGGCTAAGGGCTTGGCTTTAAATTTTAAATTGATTTTTAGCCTGGATAGAAGTGCCGATGATTTAATAAAAAAAGAGATAATTAAGATAAAAAACAAAAGCGAAATTGTTGTAGTAAGTGATGACCGTCAGATAAGAGATTTTGCTAAGGCCAATCGTACCAGAATCCTTAGAGTGGGTGATTTTATAAGTAAAAATAAAGGTAAGAATAAGAAAAATACCAAATCAGAAGGAAACCAGAAGAACATAAGTTATGCCAAACAACATCAAATTACTGAAGAGCTGAGAAAGATTTGGCTAGGAGAAGATGAAAAATAAAGGAGAAAAAGACGGCTTTATAAAGTTTTTAGGAACTGCCGGTGCCCGTTTTGTAATGATAAAGCAGCTGCGGGCTTCAGGCGGCATCTGGATAAATTACCAAGATACCGATATAATTATTGACCCTGGTCCGGGAGCTATTGTAAGGTGTAATAGCTCACGTCCAAAACTTGACCCTTCTAAATTAGATGCTATTATTTTAACCCATAAACACCTTGATCACTCTGGGGATATTAATGTGATGATTGAGGCAATGACCCAAGGCCGGCGTAAAAAAAGAGGAGAATTATTTATCCCTTGTGATGCCTTGGGAGAAGACGGGGTTATATTTTCTTACCTTAAAGATGCGCCTGAGAAAATAACTTTTTTAAAAACCGGTAAGTTTTTAATTAAAGATATCAGCTTTGAGGTTGTAACTGAGAATATCCATTCGGTCCTAACTTACGGCCTGAAGTTTTATATTCAGGATAAAGTGATATCATTTGTCGGAGATACTAGGTATTTTGACGATTTGATTAATTTATATAAAGATAGCGACTTTCTTATTCTAAATGTAGTGTTTTTCGAAAAACGTTTGGAATTCCAACACCTTTGCTTAGATGAGGCTTTAGAGCTTATAAAAGCGATAAAACCCAAAAAAACTATCCTGACCCATTTTGGTATAACTATGCTTTCCCATAAACCTCATATTATCGAGAAAAAACTTCAAGAAGAGTTAAATATCGATATAAAGCTTGCTTATGACGGCCTCTTGGCGGGGTTGCCTTTAGATTTATAGGTAATGAAAGACACCCCCGGGGTGGACGCCGGCCTATACCTTGAGACGGACTCCCCGGGGGTGGTTGATAAATTTGCGAATAAATTTTGACAGTACTTCTAATTTGTTTTCTTTGACCTGGGTTAAAAATTCATATATAATTTAGTTAATGAATAAAATAAAATCAATAATCTTAATAATTATCTGTTGCTTAATAGCGCCTTTATGTTTTGGGGCTTCAAGTGAATATTTGGGTATTGAGAATGAAATCAATCAGGACAGAAGGTCTCCAGATTATGCACCCAATAAATACAAGATACTTTATGATCAATACCTAGGTACC
>CAZGLF010000028.1:0-16764 GCA_964526615.1 uncultured Planctomycetia bacterium | reverse complement strand
TCTTTTGATGAAAAATATTTTAATGAAATAAAATGGCTCATACTATCCTTTAAATTTTGACAGCACCTCTTCTAAAATACCTATTCCTTTATTTAACTCAACCTGGTTTACATTTAAAGCCGGCATAATTCTTAAGACATTGCTATGGGTAGAATTTAAGATTAATTTTTTCTTCAGGCACTCGATAAATACCGGCTGGCTTTTTACTTTAAGCTCAATTCCTACCATTAATCCTTTAGTTTTTATTTTTTTGATAATAGGGTATTTTTCTTTTAATTCTTGTAGTTTTTTTTCTAAAAATTTACCGTTTCTTTTAACCTTTAAAAGAAGTTTCTCTTTATCGATTGTATTAAATGTCTCCAGAGATGCTTTGCTGGCCAAAGGAGAACCGCCAAAAGTAGAAGCATGCATTCCGGGTTTAACGATACCGGCTATTTTTTTACTAACTACTATTGCTGAAATTGGTACTCCAGCCCCCAAACCTTTGGATAAAACCATTATATCAGGTTTAATTGAATAATTTTGATAACAAAATAGTTTGCCGGTCCTTCCCATGCCGGTTTGGACTTCATCGGCGATGAAAAGTAAATTGTGTTTGGTGCAATAATCTCTTAATTTCTGGATATATTCTTTATCGGCAATATTTACTCCGCCTTCACCTTGTATTAACTCCAGCATTACTGCTGCGGTCTTTTTATTAACTTTCTTTTTAAAACTTTCAAAGTCGTTAAACTTTGCTTGTTTAAAACCGCTAACTAAAGGCTTAAAAAAATCTTTGTATTTTTTTTGACCGGTTGCCGAAAGTGCCCCTAGCGTTCTCCCGTGAAAGGAGTTCTTCATAATAATAATTTCATATCTTTTACCTTGGCCGAATAATCGGCTTAATTTTATCGCACCTTCAACTCCTTCGGCTCCAGAATTGGCAAAGAAAACCTTAGAAGGAAAACTCTTTTTAACTATCAATTTAGCTAGCTGGGCTTGTTCTTTAAAAAATAAATTATTGGGAAGATGAATTAATTTCTTTGCTTGCTGTGAAATTGCTTTGGCAATCACCGGATGGGCATGCCCCAATACAGAAACTCCCCAACCGGGAAACAAATCCAGGTACTTATTGCCTTTATCATCCCAAAGCCAACTTCCCTTTCCTTTAACAAATACCGGCCCAACTCTGGTATAGGTATTTAAACTGAATTCTTTATAAAGTTTTTTCATTTTATTTAATTATTTCGGTACTGATACCCTTATCGGTAAATATTTCCAACAATAAAGCATGGGGTATCTTCGCATCTACAATGTGCGCCTTATTTACTCCGGCTGAAATTGCTCCGGCTGCAGCTCTTACCTTTGGAACCATACCTTCGGCTATTGCGTTTTGTTGGATTAATTCCTCTATCTCCATACTAGTAATAGTTGAAATTAAAGTGTCCTGGTCTTTTGGATCCCGCATTACTCCCAAAACATTAGTTAAAAGTACAAGTTTTTCGGCCTTAAGCTGTGAAGCCAAGTAAAATGCAACTTCATCGGCATTGATATTATATCCGGTACCTTTGCTATTGGTTCCCATCGGACAAATTACCGGCACGCTATCGGCAATAACATTTTCTAATTTTCTTTGGTTAAAATCGATCACCTCGCCAACATAGCCTAAGTCAATTTCGCTTTCTTTTTTTCTAACCTTCAACAATTTATCTTTTTTCTTAAAACTGGTTGCATTCACAAAGTGCTCCTCTATTTCTTTTACTATTACATCATTAAGGCGATTGAGCTCTTTTTCGACTACTTTTAAGGTATCTTTGTTGGTTACCCTCATTCCTCCAACAAACTCAGATGCAATTTTTTCTTTCTTTAAACTTTCGGTAATATTAGGGCCTCCGCCATGCACAATGATTGGCCTAATCCCGGCATATCTTAAAAAAGAAATGTCTTCTAAAACACACTTTCTAATTCTTTCCTCATTGAGAATTGAACCTCCATATTTAATTACAAAAATTTTCTTATGAAATTTCTTAATATAAGGAAGTGCTTCGATTAAAACATCTGCTTTCTTTATTGCTTCCTGCACCATGTTACCTCCTAGCTATATTGAGCATTTATTTTGACGTATTCGGGAGTTAAATCCGATGTGTAAACACTCCAACGATACTTACCTTCTTTTAAATCTATTGTTATCTTTACCTTTTTCTTTTTTAGCGAGCTGGCTTTAACTTTAAAATCCTCTTTAACTTTTATGCCAACCTGGCCTAAAGCCGCTACTATTCTACCCCAATTAGGGTTAGCCCCATAAAGTGCGGTCTTAAAAAGATTTGAATTAGCAAGGGCCATAGCGCCTTTTTTTGCCTCGGTTTTTGATTTAGCTCCGCAAACAGCGATCTCAATAAATTTACTGGCACCTTCGGCATCTCTAACGATCATTTTGGCTAAATCAAGGCAGACCTTTTTTAATTTTTTAGAAAATTCTTCAATATCTTTTTTGCTTTTTGCCGCTGTTTTTTTGCTCGATAAAAATAGTGCGCTATCATTGGTGCTGGTGCAGGCATCAATACTTATCGAATGAAAACTTTTATCCAAAGCCTCTTTAATAATTGTTTTGAATACATCATCCCGAATATCTATATCAGTAAGGATAAAGCTCAGCATAGTTGCCATATTAGGATAAATCATCCCTGCCCCTTTGGCAAAACCTAAAATAGTGCCGCTACCTTTAGCTAGTTTAACTTGCGAAGAAGAAATTTTAGTAAAGGTGTCGGTAGTTAAAATACTCTTTGCAAAAACATCGGTATTTCTATCTAAGGCGCCGATTAATTTAGGCAAATTGGTAATGATTTTTTCTTTGGGAAGCTTCTTCCCAATAATGCCGGTTGAGCAAATCAAGATATTCTTAATCTTAACGCTTAATTTCCCAGCCAAAGCCTCAATGATTTTTTTAGTATCAGCTAAGCCCCTCTTATGGGAATAACAATTAGCATTGCCGCTGTTGACCAAGACAGCTTTAATCGGATATTTAAGATTATTCTTGCAAAGAGTAACCGAATAAGACGGGTTGGCGTTTTTGGTAAAAACCCCAAAAGCTTTAACCGGCTCACTACAATAAATTAGACCTAAATCCAATTTAGTTTTCTTAATACCGCAATTTATCCCTGAAATTAAGAATCCTTTTGGCACTTTCATAATAATCCAAGAGTTTCTTTATAACCTGACATTATATTCATATTTTGTACAGCTGAACCAGCAGCACCCTTTATGAGATTGTCGATTGCTGAGGCTATAACCAATTGTTTGCTATTTTTATTCAAAACAAATCCGATATCGCAAAAATTACTCCCCACAACATCTTTTATCTTCGGCAAAGAATCAACTATTCTTACAAAAGGAACATTTTTATAATATTTATTATAAATACTTCTTATTTTACTTGGGTTTAGCGGTTTTTCCAAAAAAAGCTGAATTGTTGAATATATTCCGGATTCGATATCAACGACATGGGGAACAAAAGATAAATCAACCTCACTCGTAGTCTTATCTTTAAGCACCTCAATTATTTCTGGAGTATGTTGATGAATAAAAGGTTTATAGGCCCAAATATTACCGGGAACTTGATTGGCTAATTTCTCAGCGGTTTTTCTACCGGCTCCGGTTATCGAAGATTTAGAATCAACAAAAATCCTGTCTTTAACTGCCCCCTCTTTTACCAAAGGGTAAAGTGCCAGGATAATTGAAGTAGGATAACATCCGGGGTTTGCTATTAAATTTGCTTTTTTTATTTCTTTTTTATAAAGCTCGGCTATTCCATAAACAGCCTTTTTTAAATTACCCTTATCTTTATGATCAACCTTATAATATTTTTTATAAGTCGAGGGATTTTTGAGCCTGTAATCAGCTGATAAGTCGATTACTTTTTTGTTTTTTTCTAATAAATAAGGGGCAAAATCCATCGATACTGTATGCGGCAGCGATAAATAAATAAAATCACTTAACTGGGCAGCTTTTTCAACATCCAATGGCTCGCATTTTAACTTAGTTTTTTTAGCAAAATGCGGAAAAATATCGGAATAATAAAGAGATTTTTTAGTCCTAGAGGCTAGATAGACCAATTCTGCTTTGGGATGATTAAGTAATATCTCAACCAGCTTTTCTCCGGTAAAACCTGTGGCTCCTAATACCGATACCTTCATCTTTTAAACTCCCTATGGGTTAAATACTTATCAAAAGTGTAAAATTATAATAAACTAAAATGACCTATGAGTCAATATAATTTAGGGTTAGGAAATAATTTAAGTTCTGTTAGGGCTTAATTCCAAAATATCGCCTAATTTAAGAGAAGTTTCAAATACTTTATTGGCAGGCAATTCAATCGTTAACATTGAGCTCAAAGTCCCGGCAAACCGGCAAGGTTTGAGGTTTTGATAAATTTTTATTACCTTCATATTTTTATCCAAAAATACTATATCTATCGCAAATTTCATAAAAAAGGTATGAATCGAAGGGGTATGATAAAACAACAAGGCTTCTTCCCGGCCCATAGATTTTCTAAACATCAGACCTTTTATCCGGGAAAACAAGGAATCTGCCAGCTCGGCCTCACGGGCCAAAATACCAGGCCGGGTTTTATTTATTATAGTATAACTCACTTATTTGATTTTTTTAGCCAGAGCTTCCGGCATCACTTTTGGGGAAAAATTACTATCAATACATACTAATTGGGTATTTGCAGCAACTAAAAGCCTGCCTTTGTGTTTTATCTCCTGGTAAAAATCAAGTGATACGTTTTTAACCCTCTTAACCTCGCTAAATACCTCTATCTCATCTGCATAACGGGCAGGAGATTTGTAATCAATTTGAAGTTTTTTTACCACAAAAAGCATACTTTCTTGGGCCAGCTTTCTGATATCTACTTTCTGTTGGGCGAAATATTCGGTTCGGGCCTCTTCAAGATACTTAAGATAGTTGGCATAATAGACCACTCCTCCGGCATCGGTATCGTGGTAATAAATTTTTTTCTTTATTATATGACTCATAATTAGTAATTATATCATCAGATAACAAAAATGAAATAGCTTATAACCGAAAGAAAAAATCGATAAAGGGGTCATTGAATTTTTTGGCAGCCCGGCGGTAATAATAACTTAAATAAATAAGCCAAACTCCGATAAAAATTAAAATAAAAGAAATTATATAAGCAAGTATTGCCGGATAAATAAAAATCAAGATTCCCCCTAAGATAAAAATTATTCCTACAATCATACTACCTCCGTTTTTATAAAAATTAATATTTCTTAGAAAACGCTTTCATATCTTGCGCTAAAGGTATCTCTAAATTAACCTTGTCTTTACTTATCGGGTGGGTAAAATTCAAATAAAATGCATGTAAAGCTAACCGCTTAAACCTGACTTTGAAATCCTTTCTGAAAGCATATTTATCTTCCCCTAAAATCGGGTGTGAAATCTTTGCTAATTGTATCCGCAATTGGTTAGTTCTTCCGGTCAACGGCTCAAGTTGTATCTTGCTCCAACTTCGGTAATCGGTTAAAACCCGGTAAAAAGTCCTTGCTTTTTTTGGCTTTTCCTTAAATTTTTCTCCTTCTTTATCGATAATAAAATCTTCTAAAATTCCTTTTTTATTGGGTGGGCAGCCTTTTATGAAAGCAATATATTTTTTCTTAACCTTTCTTTCCTTAAATTGTTCGGCCACTTCTTTTTGGCAATCTTTGGTCTTAGCATAAATTATTAATCCGCTGGTCTGGCGATCAAGGCGATGACAAGGGTAAACTTTTTTTCCCAAGTCAGCCTCCAGTAAAGAAGTTAAAGTATGTTTTTCTTTCTTCGGGGAAGGCTGGATTAGAATTTTAGCAATCTTATTCAAAACCACTAAATATTCATCTTCAAATACTATATCGTAAGCTCTATTCATCTTGTCAAAAAATATAATAAGTTAATTTAATTAATATAAAAGGTGGTTTTAAATATGACGGCCTACATCTGCCACCACTTCTGTGTCAGCTCCTGGCGGTGGTGTTGATATATATATTCATAAATATCTTTTTTATCGTAATCTGAAATATAAATAAACTTTACACCGGCTTCTCTTCTGTCTTCAAATTCCCGCTGCCAAATAAGCCGGCCTGAAACTTTCAAAATTTTATCCGGCAAGTGAAAGTAAAATATCTCTAAATTATTGGCTAAAAACCTTAAAGATTTATTTAGAACTATTTTGATACCGGCCATACTGATATCTTTTACCAAGCCCTCTATCGCAGCAACCTCGCCTTGAGTGTCAGACCTAAAGGGAAAGAGTACCTTAAACCTCATGTATTTTCTTTTTTCTTCCATAATTCTGATTTTGTTAACTATTCCTTCGAGAAAGAACCTCTTCGATTCTGTTCTTTAAATAGTCTATCTTGACAGGTTTAATTATATATTCCTCGTTATATAGGCCGGATGCCTTAAGTTTGGATTCATCGTCTCCTTTTGCGGTAAGCATAATAACCGGAATCGATAAAGTTGCTGGATTTTTCTTAAGCTGTTCTAAAACCTCAAACCCACTCATCTGAGGCATCATGATATCTAACAAAATTATATCCGGTTTATAGCGGCGGGCTATTTTGATACCTTCTTTGCCCCGGGTTGCAATTACGACTTTGTATTGGCCGGAAAGTTCTAAATTTGCCTTTACAAAAAAGGTCAAATCTTCTTCATCGTCAATAATTAACACTTTTCTCATATCTTTTTAACCTCTAAATTGATGATACCACTGCCTTTTAAGATGTCAAGTTGCCTCCGGTTTAGCTAACGGCAAAATTATCCTTGCAGTAGTGCCTTTGCCAATTTCACTCTCCAGCTCCAGGGAACCTTTATGGTGTTGAACTATCATCTTAGACATTGAAAGGCCAAGGCCAGTGCCTTTTTTATCTCTTTTAGTAGTAAAAAAAGGCTCGAATAATTTTTCTATATTTTCTTTAGATATCCCTTCGCCAGTATCAACAATATCTATGGTACAAACTTCTTTGGTGGAATTAAAATCCTCTATTGTTTTTTTGTAGGTTTTAACCCTTAAAACCCCTCCATTTTCCATGGCTTCGATAGCATTCATTAAAAGATTAAAAAGAACCTGGCCCATTTGGTTTTTATCGATTTCAATATAAAGTTTCTCTTTAGAAAAATCAGTTATAATATCAATGTTTATCAATGAAACCCGGTATTTCAACAAAGAAAGAGTGTCTTCAACTAAATCTCTAGGTTCACAAACTTCTTTTTTAACTTGGGAAGGCCTTGCAAATTTTAAAAGATTTCGCACTATCCCATCTGCTCTTAACGTAGATTCTTTTATCTTTTTTAAAGCGGTCCTTACCACCTGGTCCGAAGATTTTAATTTTAATTCCAAAAATTCTATTCCACCTAAAATAATACCCAAAGGATTTTTTACTTCATGGGCAATTCCCGATGAAAAACGGCCTAAGGCAGCTAATTTCTCAGACTGTACCAACCCAGTCTGAGCTTCTTCCAATTTAGCATAGGCTTCTTTTAGCTCCTGGCTGGATTTTATCCTTTCTTCTTCAATACCGATAGCCGAGGCTATAATGCCTAAAAACTTTTTATCCTCTTCTTTTAGGATTACATCTTCTTTATAAAGAGCACAAATCACTCCCACATAATCACCTCGGCATCTTACAGCTTGAGCAACATAGGTTTTTAACCGGTGTTTACTCACATCGGGGTCACTTTTAAGATAATTTGTATGTGGAAGGTCATTTATTATAAAAGGCTCCGGTCCGCCATTTTTAACTGCATCAAAACACATACTGCCTTTAGCTTTATAATGGCCTCTAAATCCGGCTTCGGCATTATAAATACCAATAGCATTAAAAGTATCTTTTTTAAAATCTAAACGGCTATAAAGGGCAGTATTTGCCTCTAATACCTGACCGGCTAAATCAACCAAGTTTTGAATGTTTTTAACCGGGTCAACCCCCAGGCCCATAAAACACTGATTGATTTGATTTAAGCGGCCTTCACCTTTTTTCCGATAGATAACCCCGGCTAAAGTATTGGTTATTGCAGTTAAAAATTCTCTTTCTTTTTTATCTGGCTTATGGCCTTGCTCTAAATAAATATCCAAAACACCTAGAGTCTCAGCCATATATAAAATCGGTACATAATAATGGGCCGCTGAATTTAAGTTTTCACGTTTAATTTCTTTTGGTAATTCCTCTCTTTCACTAAATTGAAGTGTTTTAGCTGCGGCAGCCTTTCCGCATAATCCCTTATTGAAAGGTATATCTTGGTAGTAATTTTTAATAAGATCCGGGATTTTATTCTGGACCTTCATCTTCAAAAGCTGAGGATTATCCTCTACCAAATAGATTGCTCCGGTAGCCATAGTTGAAAAGGGGGGCGTTGAAAGTATGATATTTAAAGCGCATTTTAAAAACCCCTCTAAAGATATACTTTCTAAAGAAAATCTCAATAAAGAATTTATTACCGCTTGAGCCAGATAATTATGGCGTATTTCTTCCTCACGCTTATGAGTCTGGGTAAAATCCTCTATGGTCTCCACCGCCGCAACCACTTCAGAATCTTCCTGAACCGGAAAGGAAGTTACTTTGTAAGTAATATTCTTTCCCTCAACCGTAGTCTTAATCATAGCATCATGTACTTTTGCATCTTCTAAAGCAAGACAGGTCGGACAGCCGCTACATTTTTCTTCATTGAAATCGCTGAAAATATTGTGTACTATCGAGGTTGAATTCAACTCGGCATCCGGAAACCATTTTTTTATATATTTATTAGCATATAAACTTTTTAAATCCGAAGAAATAATTGTTATACCAATGCCGATATTATCAATTATATTTTTATACTCTCTTTCAGAACGTTTCAACACCTCTTGAGCCTGTTTATGAGATGTTATATCAACGCCAATACTGGCTACATATTGGCCCGAACTCTTTTTGTCAAAAATTGTAGTATTTGACCACTTTATCAGCCTTCGCTTGCCGTCTTTAGCCAGCCAGCTGCTCTCAAATTCTTTAGGGAATTCTTTCTTATCCAATTTCATAAGGTGAGATTTTACGATCTGGGCCTCCTCATTGGTTAGAAACAGCCTCCAGAAGTATTTACCCTTTACCTCTTCGAAATCATAACCGGTTATCTGCTCACAGGCATGGTTAAAACGCACGATTCTTCCCAAAGAATCAACTACCACCATTAAAGACCCGATCTTATTCAAAGCCGACGGTATAAGTCCGTGTTCCCGGTCTAATTCTAATTCTTGATTTTTACGCCTGGAAGATAAGAATTTAAGGTATAAGGTTCCCCCAATAATGAAAAATATCGCTAAAAGACGGACCAAAAGAATGTAGGGTTCTGGAAAGAATAACTCCTCAATAAAATCTCCTTTACCTAAAATAAAAGAATTAATTACTGCAGAAATAACCCAGTAAACTATGCTTAAAATAATCGAAAATATTATCATTTTAACTTTTAATTAATGTGCACAAATTGCTTGGCAGTAAAAATGTAATTTATCCCCGGCTTGGGACCCCTCACCCTTACAAGCTACCAAATTGTTAATTACACTTATATACTCACTTATATTTAAATTAATTAAATTTTATTATACTACATATATTTAAATAATAACAGAAAAAAGCCTTTTCGGGTAACGCCTAAGAAATATCTTAAAAAAGGGGGCGTTTCTATTTTTGCGATATTACTTGAATCTTGAAATAAAATAGCTAAAATGCTTTTTATGCTGAAAAAAACCCTTCAGGCCCTGATAAACCTATGCTTTCCAAAATTATGTTTTCATTGCCAAACCAAGATATCTAACGGCTATCTTTGCAAAAATTGTTATCAAAGAATAAATTTTATTAAAAAACCGGCTTGCCCTTATTGCGGCGGCCCCCTTAACCCGGAAATAAATATCTGTAACCGGTGCCGGGATAAAATATACCCTTATAATAAATTAATCAGCACAACTTCATATAGCGAACCAATGCCCTCTTTGATAGGCCTTTTTAAATATAAAAATTACCATTATCTCGATGAATTTTTTGGTTCTTTGATGATAAAATACTTAACAAGCCGAGAATTTAATGCTACAATCTATGATTTCATAATCGCGGTCCCTTTGCATAAGTATAAATTGAAATCGCGGGGGTATAATCAATCCGGGCTTCTAGCAAAACAACTCGCAAATTATTTTCAAATTCCCCTGCGAGATGATATAATAAGCAATGTAAATTTTACGGTTTCTCAAACAAAACTACCGAAAAATAAAAGAAAAACCAATACCGAAAATACTTTTACCGTAGAAAAAAATTTGAGAAATAAAAATATAATCCTAGTGGATGATATATTTACAACCGGCTCAACCATCAATGCCTGTTGCAAAGCCTTAAAAGAAAAAAACGCTAATAAAATTACCGTATTAACACTGTCAAAAACTATATGAAAATACTTAGAACCTATATTCTGCGGGACTTTTTTTCGGTCTTCATATTTTCGCTCCTTATCTTGAGCTTGGTAATGCTCATGGGCAATATAATGAAAATATCGGATATGGTTATCCGAAAAGGGGTAAATGTCCTTGATGCCCTAAAGATATTCTCTTTCTTTCTCCCTTACCTCTTAGGATTTACCATACCGCTTTCTTTTCTTTTGGGGGTCCTGCTAGTTATGGGCAGGCTGATTTCCGACAATGAAATAGTAGCCATAAGGGTGGCTGGAATATCATTATTTAAGATACTCAATATCTTTTTAGTTTTGGGAGTAATATTTTCGCTTTTTCTCTTTATCTTAAATGACAGAGTAATCCCAAGTTTTCACTACCGCTATCGAAGCGAGATAAAAAATATATATTCCAAAAATGTTTCGGCATTGATAGAACCCGGGGTATTTTTAGAACACTTCGATAATTACATTCTTTATGTATCAGATAAAAATGAAAATAAATTAAAAAATATCTTTATATATGAGGTTGACGAAGATAAGGGAACCAGTAAAGTTACCTTTGCAAAGGAAGGCGAATTTATAGTAGAAAACGATATCCTGAAGATAAAATTAGAAGACGGCTTTCGGGATGAATCAATTTCAAAAGAAGAAATGGAGCTTTACCGTTTAAACTTTAAGGTCTTTTTTATGGATATCCCGATACAAAAAAATGAAAAGGTCCACGTAAGCAAAAAACCCTCCGATATGAAGCTTTCCGAATTAAGATCCAAAATAAAACACCTAAAAGGTTTAGGAATTGACCCTTCCGAACTGGAGTCGGAATTACATAAAAGAATAAGTTTTTCTTTCTCGGTCATTACCTTTATTATTTTGGGTTTAGGCGTCTCGCTGGTTGTAAGGCACCGGGAAAAATCAATCAATTTTGGCATTGCTTTTATTGCGGCCGGATTTTACTACCTTTTATTTGTTCTCGGTGAAACCCTAATCGAATATAATTATGTTGCCCCAATAGTCGGAATGTGGATACCTAATATAATAACTCTTCTAATCGGGGGCTACCTCCTTTTAAAAAATGCGCATTTTAGATAGATATATATTAAAAAACGTCATATCGACTTACCTCTTCATTCTATTGGTATTTATTGGTCTTTATTTTATAATCGATATATTTTCCAACCTCTCTGACATTCTAAAAACAAAGCCCCCGATTGATAAATTAATTCAATACTACTTATTTTCTCTGCCTTTAATAATAAAAACCGTAAGCCCTTTTTCGCTGCTCATAGCAGCTTTATATATTTTCGGAGAGCTCAATAAAAATAATGAAATAATCAGTATAAGAACCTCTGGTATGAGTATGCTAAGGATAGCCTTTCCGGTGATATTTTTTGCATTCTTTATTTCGATATTGGTATTTGGCTTACAAGAAAAAGTACTAATACACTCCCAAAGAAAGGTAGAAAATATAAAATCCAAACACTTAAAAGAAGATGTATTAAATGTATCTGAAGAACACAACCTTGCTTTTACCTCAGGAAATAAAATATTCTTTGCGCAACGGTTTATCCCCAAAAAACAACTTTTGGAAAATATTATAATCTTTATGGAGAATGATGAAAGAGAAATCGTTAAAAAAATAATCGCTAAAACCATTACTTATGAATACGGATTTTGGATTGGCCGTGAAGTTATGGAATACGGCTTAGATAAAGAAGGTAATATATCCGATGTTCCGGTATCAATGCCAGCTAAAACCATAGACTTAGAAGAAGAACCTAAAGAATTAATCCTGAAAAAAAGCATCTTTGCTCAATACTCGTCACTGCCTCAATTAAAAAAAGAAATTAAACGCCTTAAAAAAGTGCAAGCTGATAACCTTCTTAATAACTTGGTTATCGATTACCACCAGAAAATAGCCGAGCCGTTCTCTCATCTATTCTTGGTAATCGGCATTTTACCCCTGGCTTTAGAAATCAAAAAACGAAAAGTTGCCCTCTCTTCTTTGGCAGTAGGATTTATCTTCGGGTTCATCTACTATTGCCTTAGCTCCTTTAGTATCGCTTTGGGAAAATCCGGAGTAATACTGCCCTTTCTCAGTGCCTGGCTAGGCCCGCTATTTTTCTTTACCGTTGGGGTCACCGGTCTTCTTTTGATTCGATAAATTTAACTTTTAAAGTTGCGATAAATCCGAGGTATTTTTAATGAAAGGCGGCTTATGATTTCATAAGGTATGGTAGCGGCTAAATCAGCTAATCCTTCGGCAGTAATTTTTTTATTTTTACTTTGACCCAGTAATATAACCTCATCAGTCGGTTTTATGTCTTTATCGCCTTCTAAATCAACCATTATATGGTCCATGCAAACTCTTCCGGCGATATTATAAAATTTATTGTTGATAATAACTTTTGATTTATTCGATAATGCCCAAGGGTAGCCGTCGGCATATCCTACGGCAACGGTAGCAATATTTTTTGGCCCATTAGCAATGTAGGTTCTGCCATAACTTACCCCCATTCCTTTCTGAATCTTCTTTTTAAATATTATTTTAGACTTCAAAGAAAGTATCGGTTTAACTTTTAAGTGTATCTCTGCGGAAGGCTTAACCCCGTAAAGAATCAATCCCGGGCGCACCATATTAAAATGGGCTTTAGGATAATTTACTATCCCGATACTATTTGCAGCATGGTGGTATTTAAAAGTTATTTTTCTTTTTTTAAGTTCGGCAATGAATTTGTTAAAACAATTTATCTGATAATCGGTAAATTCAATATCACCGTCGGCTGCCGGAAAGTGAGTAAAGATGCCTTCTAAACTGATATTTTTAAGCCGGGTTACTTTTTCGACAAAGCCATAAGCATTTTTATAATGCGGCCCAAGCCTTCCCATGCCGGTATCAACTTTTATATGCACCCCTATTATGCGGTTTTTTTTAGAAGCTTCTTTGTTGAGCGCTTTAGCAAAATTGAAATCAACAACAGTTGGGGTTATATCATATTGAACAAAAAATTTAGCGAATTTATCAAGAATTGAACTTAATACTATTATCGAGCCTAAAAAGCCATCTTCGCGAAGAGCTACCGCTTCCTCAATACTGCCTACTCCAAAACAATCAACGCCTTCCCGGTAGAGTTCCCTGGCTATTGGTAAAAGGCCATGGCCATAAGCCGATTGCTTAATGGTAGCAACGATTTTTACTTCTTGGCCAAGATGGTCTCTAATTATCCGGTAATTTTGGCGTAATTTCTTTAAATCAACTTCTATCCACAAAGGTCTTATCATAGGTATTTATTATACTTTAGAAATCAAAAAAGGTTAAGGCTTTCTTATCTGACAGGTTTTAGGGTGTAAATATAACGGCCTTAACTCATCCGCAGACCTAACTTGTTTTATCTTTAAATCACCTATTGCACTAATTAAATACTTTGCATTAGGGTAGGTATCTTTAGGGCAAAAATCTATTTTCCTTTTTGACTGAAGTATTTTATCTCTTAGCTGCTGGTCATAGGTAACAAAAAAATAATCTTTTCTTTCTTCTACCAACTCATCCAATCTAACAAGTTTTTCTTTTTTCTCTTTCTTTAAAATACCATTTTTTGACTTAAATGTTGCTAAATATATTAAGCCTCTTCTGGCATCTGAAACTACCGCTATTTTTTCGTATCTTTTTCGGTAAGGATAAGCACAAGTGTAAAAACTACCTACTTGATAGGCTTTTAATTTTACTCCTAATAGAAAAGCTTTGGCGATACTGTAAGATATCCGTAAACCGGTAAACGAACCCGGACCGGCACCAATTATTAAAGTATCCAGGTCTTCTACTTGAAAAGATAATTTTTCCAAACTCTTTTTAATTACCCCGGCCAGCTTCCAAGCCCCAAAGCGGATTTTTCGATTATATAAGAATTCGTCTTTACCTTTTCTTATGTATAGTGAAATATTATCGCTGCTGGTATCTAAGGCTAATATTTTTTTCATCGATACATCCCCTGGATTTTTTGTAATCTTTCTTTTGAATAATGATAATTAGAAAACTTTATATCACGCCGGTTTTCGGCCTTGAATAAAAACTCGATTCTCAAATACTTCTGCAAAGATTCTTTTATCTTATCTCCCCATTCAATTAAAGTTATCGTGCCGGGGGAATATAAAAAATCATCTATCCCCAACTGATACAAGTCACTGAATTTCAAACGGTATAAATCAAGGTGATAAACCGATATTTTTTTTAAATCATATTTTCTCACCAAAGTAAAGGTCGGGCTTAAGACTTTTCCTTTATAGCCTAAGCCTTCTAAAACCCCTCTAACAAAGGTGGTCTTTCCCCCGCCTAAGGCCCCCTCTAAAATAAAAACATCCTTTTCTTTTAAAGTCTTTGAAAACTTTTTAGCAAAATCAATCGTTTGCTCTGCTGAGTTACTTTTTAATTTAAACATAATTAAAAATGGCTGTAGCCTTTAAAACTAACCTCTTGAATTTTACCCTTTTTCCTAATCTTATACCCCTGTTTTTTAGGCACTATTTTGCCTAAACAATAGAATTTTTTCTTTAAAGCTTCTATTTTCCTATCATTTTTATCCACGGTAAATATCAGCTCATAATCCTCGCCCCGGTAAAGGTCTTTTTCTCCTTTATTAACCGGGATACCTTCAAAATTAATCAAGGCTCCCTTTTTACTTGCCTTAAGCACTCGGTATAAATCCAAAATAAAACCATCACTTATATCAATCATCGAATTTATCTTAAAATTATTAACTAAATACCTGGATTCTTTTAACCTCGGCTCAAAAGGCCTATTAAAAGGTCTTTTGCCCAAGGGGCCGCTTAAAAATATATAATCATCTACTTTAGCGCCATTACGAAGTATCGCTTTTTTACACGCCCCCACTGCCCAAATATCTAAAATCAAACTTTTAGCTTTTGAAGTATCTCCGCCAATTAAAGAAAATTTATATTCTTTTGCCGAATCCAAAACTCCTTTTAAGATCTGCTTTAAATTTTTATCTAATATCTTTTTGGGAGCAGCTAAAGATATCCCGATAAATTTTGGCTGCCCCCCGCAGGCTGCAAAATCAGATAAAACTCTAGCCACTGCTCTTTTTCCAATATCAATAAAACTTATGTTTTCAAGGTTGAAATGAACCCCTTGAATAAATAAGTCACTCTTTAGGAGAAGTTTTTCTTTACCGGGATTAATGATAGCACAGTCATCGCCAATACCAAATAACAGGTCTTTGGCTGGTTTTTGCTTTTGCCTTAAAAAATCTACCCATTGTAACTCATTCATAATTTATGGTATTATAAGTTAAATATTATCAATTTAAAAGGGAAAAATCTATACAATAATATACCAATGGGGCAGTGGTGCAGTTGGGAGCACGCTACGTTCGCAACGTAGAGGCCGGGGGTTCAACTCCCCCCTGCTCCATAAAAATAAAATTTTCTGGTTAAAAAAAATAGTTTTGATATAATTTTAAAGAGGTTACTTATGAATGAAGCAAAACCACCACGGCCAGTCATAAAAAGAATCGGCGGATACTTGCATAAATTAACCCCGATTGTCGATGGAACCGGAAAAATCCTCAACCATGCCATTACCCCCTTAATGGTTGAATTTCGGCCGCGGGATTTAATGCAGGTCATAGTTGGCGCTTCGATCTTGGCTGTGCCGGTAGCTTTTACCGAGGAAACTTGGAAATTAGGAGAAGAATTAGCTTTAAAAAATGTATTACTTCTTGGGTTTATATCTTTAGTATTTATCGCAATGTATGTTTATTTTAACTTCTACCGTTCTCAATTAAAAGGGCATGTTTTTGAATATATTAAAAGAGTAAGTGCGACCTATTTATGTTCATTAGCTGTAGTTGGCATGATATTAACTATTATTCGAAGATGCCCTTGGGAAAGCGATAAAATTTTAGCGATAAAGCGTATTATCATAGTAGCTTTCCCAGCCGCAATGAGTGCGGCGATTAGTGATTCTATTAAATAAATGGATTCAAATAACTACCTGCTTTTAAAACCTAAAAAAATAATTATCTTCTTAGTTGTCGTAGCTTTTTTTCTAATATTACTTAACATTATAGTCAATATTGTTGCCTATACCTATAATGATAATTATTTCTTTGCCCTAGTTCCTCTTTTTCACTTAGATTATGAGAATAATGTCCCGACTTTTTTCTCTTCATTTCTGCTTTTGTTTTCCTCTTTTCTTCTGTTAACAATTGCCTCTTACAGCAAAATAAATAACCTTAAATTCTCCAAACATTGGAAAGCACTTTCGATAATAGTGCTAATATTGTCTTTAGATGAAATAGC
>CAZGLF010000027.1:0-16771 GCA_964526615.1 uncultured Planctomycetia bacterium | reverse complement strand
TCTTAACTGACGGGATAGCTTTTGAGCTTGGCCCCTGTCTTTAACCCAAGGTAAACTTTCTAACCAAGAAGCCAAATCGTTGCCGGAGGTGCTTTTGAAACTTTTCATTTGGGATTTAATTGCTTTTTTTTCGGTAGGTTTTGATTCATGAAAGTAAATTTGAGATATTATAAAATCTATATCCGTTAAGGTATATCCGGCTTCTCTTAGATACTTCCTTGCAGCCTCTTCTTTTCCTTCGATATTCCAGATATTTTCTTTTCTGTTTGAAGCAACAGCAAAATCCTGGGGAGGGCCGGTTTCTTTACCGGAAGCTTTAATATAGCTGGTTGCGATATCTAAAACTCCCTTACCAACTAGGTTAAATTGCCTGCTAAATTCAGGGTTATCTTTAGCAGCTTGGAATTGAGATGAGGCGGTAATGGAATGCATTGAATTAAACTCAGGCATAATTATATCTTCAATAATAGCTTGTGCAGAAGGAGCTATTTGTGAAAGATCGCCTTTTCTGAGAGTGATAACTTTTTCATATGAAAGTAAATTCAAATAAACAAGCTTTTCTTGCAATTCTAAGTCTTTTAAAGCCTGCTCGTAATCACTGCGAATAATAATTCTATTTTCATATTTCACATCGAACTGTCCATATGCACTGTCGATAAAAATTCTTTGTTCCCCATACCATAAAGTAAGCCAATAGTGGTTTGAACCCCCTTCGCGGGCTGAACCGCTATAATAACCCGGGATAATCTCTATACGATATTCTTCTTCGCCTCCTATCGGTAAACCAAATTTAGCTGACAGCATTCTGGCCAACAAAACATTGTTAATAATACACAATTGATACGGAAACATTAGCAAACCTTTGTCTATAACTTGGCTGAAAAACCAACTCTGGATCCCAGCAATAAAATCCCTAAAGCTTAATCCGTTTAAAACAACCATTTTGTTTTTTATTGGCTTAAAACTACTTATCTGTGCTTGGAGGGCTTCTTCTTCGATAGCAGTTGATTCATGAAGGTATAATTGATTTATAATAAAAGTTATGTCTTCTTGGGAATACCCTTTTTTGGCTAATATATCTCTGGCTTTTTCTTCTCCATCTTCGATATTCCAGATATTTTCTTTTCTGTTTGAAGCAACAGCAAAATCCTGGGGAGGGCCGGTTTCTTTACCGGAAGCTTTAATATAGCTGGTTGCGATATCTAAAACTCCCTTACCAACTAGGTTAAATTGCCTGCTAAATTCAGGGTTATCTTTAGCAGCTTGAAATTGCGAAGACGCGGTTATATCGTGAGACGAAATAAGGCCAAATTCCAAGCAAAGAGCATCCTGAACATAGCGCATATCGGTACCGAAACCGTGGTTAAATACCTCTGCCCCGGAATGCACTATTCCGACAATTCTTCCTTTACCATCAACCATTGGACCGCCGCTAAAACCAGGGATTACCTTTCTGTCGATATCAATTATGGCTGAATCCTTTTGTCTTTGCGCAGCCCCGGCCAAAACATCAACTCCGGTTGAAGCGGAACTGTTACCGATAATAAATATTTTTGTCCTATGCTTGAGCTGACCCGCAGGGAATTGTTCTCTAGTATAGGCCGGAGTAGTTTGAGATAAAGGCCTTATGAAATATGATAAACAATCTTTTCTAAAACGAGCAATACCAATATCTGTTGATATCGGTAAACACCCTAAATAATCATAACCGCTCTGGTTGTCTTCATATTTTAATATAAATAAATGTGTAGGCACCTCTATTGATGTATGATCAAACATCAAAAGGAGTCTATCAACCCCTAAAGCCGGCTCTAAAACATGAGCAGCAGTTAAAACATAATAATAGGTACTGTCTTGCGCCCAAACGAAACCCGATCCTACGACATTTCCTTCTTTTTTTGGTATAATTATAGTTGTGAATGCCTCAGAAAGACAATCCCATTCTTCTTGGGATATCTTGGGGAATTGAGAAGAAACTCTCTTTAAAGCGGTAAAACAATTGCCTCTGTTATAACTATATGCCCTTTGAACATTAGGGTTCATTAAAAGGGGTTTTGGAGAAAGATCTTTTTTCCTGGTTGTAACGAATTTTTGCCAATTTTTCCGGTTGTGATTATCCGAACTAAAGTCTTCCTCGATTTCTTTGCCTTCTGATTCTTCTAAAAGCAAATCTTCCTGATCTATAACCATAGAAGAGGCATCGCCAAACATATCTTCAACTGTTTGCCCCCGGTCCCTGACTATCCGCTGTATCTCTTTACTAACTCTTGATTTTATCTGGTTGAAAGTATCTTGGCTAACCTTACCGGCTTGATAAGCTTTAGAATATAATTTCATTAAAGCCTCTAAAATAATTTGTTCCCTATCCAAACCTCCTAAGTGCTGTTCATATTTATTGCAACTTTGATCGTTCTCTTTAGATTCTTTAATATCTTTTAAAATGTTGGTTTCATGGGCTAGGACTGTATAAAGAGCAATAAAATCTTTAGCGGCTTTTAAAGAGATAATGGTTATGTCTCGTCGGCGGGTTCCGCGGGTTCTTTTATTATCAACTATTAAATCTCCCCGGCTTCCAATTCTAAGAGCAGCGTCTTTTTGAGTGCCTTCGGAATCAACTTTTATTTTCTCAGGAACGCTCAATACTACATAAATTTTTGAAGCAATATTTATTTCTCCATTACTATATTGATGTAGCCTTTCTTTGGCTAGAGTTAAACTCTTTAAAAATTTATCATTTTTTGCCTCAATCACTTTATCGGAGATCTTTTTACCATCTTTAAATCTTAAAGCTCTCACCTTCCCTTTTTTGTTTTTTAAAAATTGGATAATTAAATACTCTCCGCCTTCTGAATGAATTGCTTTAAGCAATATATCCCTTTCTCTTTTTCCAAATTTGCCATCAGATGAAAAATCTTCATCCCCTCCCCATTCGCCAAAACTTCTTCCTTCTGCATCCTGTAAAAATCTATTCAGCCGGGCTTCGATTTTGGTTTGCATTGCCCGGGCTTGCGCAGTTAATTCATTTGCGTTTCTCCAGCGAATATCTTCCCAGATTCTTAAAACCGGCTCATAAGCTGCTCTTCTGATTTGCTGATCTTTTGCCGGGCTCAAAAATTCTAAAAAGATTTCAATGGTTTCTAGTTCTTCAGGCCAGTAACTCACTGCTTCTTTTAATTTAAAACCACTCCAAATAGCTTCTTTACGTATCCCAATATCTAAAGATTCATCGTTAGCTGCCTCTAAAAGAATTGCATAAAATTCTTCTCGTTCGTTATTTTCTAAGGAAAAACGAATATCCTCAATCTGGCTAAATATCCTCAATGATTCTTCAATATTATTGGCTTTGAGAGCCTCTTTTAAATTATCACTTAAGGAATTCTTTTTATTCTTTGGAATATTTTCTTCTTTTAATGAATCCTCGAATGATTGATGCCAAAGATAGGCGCCGAAAATAGTTACCGCAAAAGCGGCCAATATGCTGGTTATTCTTACCCAAGCCGGAGAATATAAAAATAAATTTTTCTCTAAAGTAAAACCGAATAACCCGCCAATGCCAATAAGAGTAATTTTTTTACCATGTTTCTTTAACCGGCTCCATATACTTTTCGCTTTAAATTCTTTCACCTGGGCTTTTAAAGCTAAATACTCATCAAAACCGGCTTCATGGATGTATATTTGATTGATTATAAATTCGATATCTTTTTTGCTGTAACCGGCCTCTTTTAAATATCGCCTTGCACTTTTCTCCCCGCCTTTGATATCCCAGATATTTTCCTGTCGGTTCTGGGCAATAGCAAAGCTTGCCGGATTCAAGCCAACATTTTCTTGGCTTAAATACTTTTGGGCTATTGCTAATAAAGCCTGCTGCATAAAAGAGAATTCTTTTTTATATTTAGGAAACAGCCTTGCCCCGGCAGCCTGGGATGCTGCGGTTATGTTATGGGGTTTTCTTTCTAGCCCAAAAGCTTTATATAGCTTTTGGGCATCTTCTGCTTTTGCTTGTTCTTCTAATTTATAATCGGCAATCGCTGCAGAAATCATATCATATAAGAATTGATCCCGCTCCTTAACGGGAATGAGGCTGGCTCGGCTTATTTTTTGTGAAAGTAATTTTGATAATACTTTTAAAATATTATGCCTTTTATGTATTCTTAAGTTAGGTATTAATTTTCCGAAATGCTCGAGTTTAATGGCTAAAAGAATAGTATCACAGGCCTTAAATACCGGGGATTTTTCAGAAATAAAAACAGTTTTATAAAGAAGTGCTCTCCAGCGCCGGGGAGAGCCTCGAACTAAACTGCTTTTTTTAGCCCAATCTCTAAAAACTTTATCAAAAACCTTTTGGTCATTACTATAATAAGGTATGTTGTCTAAGTGATATTGGTTTATGAAGTTGCTGTATAAAACCATAAACCTTGAAACCTCTAATGATTCATTGATTATTTTTTGCACTAAGTCTAATTTTTCTATAGCTTCTTTTTTTAATTTAGCTATCTTTCCTTCTGGGTTCATTCCCGGTAAATAGCCGTCTTTATTTTTTGTTTCAATTAATTCCTCGACGATTTCCTGGACTCTTTTGACTTGATTCCTCACGCCCATAAAATCCGGTTCACTCAAAAATTGCCAATAGGTAAGGTCTTTTATACCCGGTCTTCTATAAATACCTAGGGCTTGTTGAAATCTATTGTTAACAATATCTTCTCGAACTTGATTTACCCGGCCTGCTACTCTTGAAAAATGTTCTTGCCCAAACTGACGCAATCTTAAACGTAAATATTCTAAATTAGCAATCATCCCATTTAATTCTTTTAATCTTAACCCGGCAAAATCGCCAGCCACCTCAAGTGAAGCCAGGGCTAACTTAACGCTATTTGGAGTATTGATTTTAATTAACTCTAAAGCTATATCTAATTGTTCTCTTAATTGTTTTTTATTTTCTACCTTTACCCCTTTCAAAGAAGCAATTAAATTTTCTAATTCTCTAGCGCATCCTTGTTTATTAGATAAAAAATTGGATTGGGCTACAACCATCTTTAACCCATAGCATAGTTGGCGTATAAAATCCATAAATTCTGCTATTTTACGGTGGTCCCCGGTCAAGGAAACAAATATCTTATCAAGAATTCGGTGCCAGCGATAAATATTGTGGGTTTGAGGCTTTTTTTCTAAAACGGTTGTTTTATTTTTTGATACATATCTACCCATCCATATAGTTACTTTCCCATCGCTCTCTTCTTTGGGGCTTTGGTGAGCTTTCCTGCGGTTTAGCCTTTGAATGAAAAGCTCTTCTCTTTTTTCTTTGGCTTCGCGGCAAAGCCTTGATAGAATTGAAGCTGCTATTACTTCGTTACCGGCCTCAATAAAACCAATTACCTCTTTAGCCCTATCAATGCTGGCCTCTCTGATACTTCTTTTTAAAGCTCCGAGCCTTCTTCCAACATCTTTACCGCTATATCTAGCATATGCTAAAGCCAGTAGCCTTTGATGAAGGTTTCGCAATTGTTGGTGCCTTTTTTTAGCCCTTGCCTCTTGAGGAAGGACGGTTTGCCAATAAGGGGACCTAATATTTGGTTTTGAATTTATAAAAAATATTCTTTTTATTTTTGCGTCTTTGATCTGTTGCTTATACTCGGCTTGGTTCTTGCTGGCTAGCTCATCAATCATCGCGTGAACTCTAGCATCTTGACCTGGAAGGTAATAGTGAAGTAATTCTTCCAATAAAGTTAAAAAGGCTATTTCAGGCGGAGCTCTCGTTATTATAGCCCAATGTAGACGAATTAATTTTTGATCATGCTCAACTTTACCTAATCTTTCAATATCAGATGTAAATTGAATATCTAACTCTTTATTTAAATCTGCATCACCAAGAAACTTTCTTAAAAGTTGCCTTGTTCTGTAACAATTTATTCCTAAGAAAAAGACTGCATTCTTTGAAAAACCATTCGGTTTTCTACTAGTATCAAAACCACTTGTTGGATTATATTTTATAGTGAAATCAGACATATCTTTTTCTTGGAAGCCCTCTACCTTGAATCTAGAAAAAGATTCATTTACTAAAATTTCTTCTGCTTCTTCGGTTGAATCAACGACTCTTAAGATATCTTGATCTCCCGGAGTTATAAGTTGTGCGCCGGGATAATTGATAGCTGCTTGGGCTATAATATCTTTTATTGGCTGCCAAAACTTTTTACCTAATAACACGATCGGCCGGCGAATAGTCTTTCTGGTTTGAGTAACTGCTACTATATCAAATAACCTGCCCATTGTTTTAACTCTACCTGGTAAAAATACAAAACCTAAGGAATTCTCCAGAAGTAATATATGATGGTTTGATATATGGTGAGTAACAATGCGCCTATCGGTTTCCCTTATATTTATGCCGGGTATAAGTGATACTGTCTCATAAACCCTATTGCTATCTTTGCCTATCGCTGCTAAAGCTTTATGTAAGGCAACATTTCGGGTACCTAAACGAACGGCTAACCCTTGAGATGCCAATCTCTTAGCTATCTTTTGCGCTAAAACTACTTCTTTAGCATTTTCATCTCCAGATTGGCCGATAAAGGTAATTGTCGGTTTCCAAGTTGCCAATTTAGTAAGATTCCGGGCGATATCTTTATTGGCATCTTCTAATTGTTCCCTATTCTCCCGGATAATTTTAGTAAACCTTGAGCAGATATGCTCTAAAGCTTCCTGGGGCGAATCAGTTACCAGCGGCCAATAAGTAACCTGTCTGGCCATGCCTATTTCCTTCCATTGTTGGTACAATGTATCAACTATTGGCTTCCAATAATTTATCCCTATCAACACAACCGGTAAATTTCTAAACCAAACTTCAAAAAGCTCATCTACAGTGCCAAACCCTCCGGGAAATACCGCTATACCTAAGCAATTATTATAAAGGCCCATCTTTCGCATAATAAAATGGTTAAAATTATAATTGTCTTCTACGTAATCGTTCATCTCCACTTCAAAGGGCAACTTAATCCTTATTCCTTGGGTTGGATTTTTTGGCATCTCTTTATATTTAGACTTTTCTCTGATCCTTATATATTCCTTCAACGGTGCCTCCATTATTGAAGGCCCGGCACCGCTTCTAATCGGCAATCCGGCTTCAAATACTAATTTTCCAAATTCGGCAGCTTTAAGATACATTGGATCGTCTTGAGGAATTCTGGCGCTCCCAAAAACTACTATTGCCGGTGCCCAGCGATCATGGATATCTAATACTTTTACCCTCTCAGCTTGTACTTCAGAAATTAATTTACTTACTATATCTTCCCTTTCTGCACCCGGGCCAATAATAGAAGGAACTAAATTATCATTGACATCGTCTGCCTTAATAATGTTTAGTTCAGTAAATAAATCGATAAGAAATATTCTTTCTCTGGTATTTAGCTTTGAAAAGCTTCCCTGACTAGAGTTAATTAAATCAATAATTTTTTGCTCCGGTATTTTCTCCCCTTCATTGTCGGTTAATAGTTGTTTTACCAATATATATTCTAAAATTTCTTTTACTTTTTTATATTTCTGATTATCAAATATATCTGTCCCATACAATATCAATAGCCCCAAATAAGGAATCTGATAGCCGCTTAGCTCAACATCATTATAAACATAAATCCTATTCATTCTTTGCTCGAAAGTCTCAGCTAAGGCATCATCGGAATTTACCATCTCAAAAACACCTGTTAACGAATCAACCATTTGAATGTTAGCATCGATGGTGTGGGGGTAATAAATATTTAATATCCCTTCCAATGCCAAAGTTCTATGTTCACTAAAAACATTTTGTATCCCTGAAGCATCCTTTACGTTTATTTCATCTCCGGCAAAAAGCTGGCCGAATAAAGCCGGGTCTACTAAAGATAAATACTCCCTGATAGCTGATTCTCTATCTCCTAATTTCTCATAACTTCTTGCTAAGTTAAGCCAGCTATATAAAGGTAAAATACCATGTTTTGTTCCAACTTTTCGGTATTCATTCTGAGCTGCCCGGCGGTCTTTTATAGCTTGTTTGTGACGGCCTCTAAATTCATAAATATTAGCTCTTTTTTGATAAAGTTCTGCCAGCCCGCTGTAAGAAACCTCAGCATGCCCGGAAACCTTTCGTCTTCTTGCGTTTTTAATTTTATGAGTAACCTTTTTCTGCAAAGATACTAAATCTACCCCGTTAATCGATAAAGCCCAACTTGCCCAGACAGCCACCTCTTCATCCAAATCACTAATTGCAGCAATAAGAGCGTCTTCAATTCTTTCCCTTACCTTTTCATCTTTTACCTCAGAATAAATAAATCCTAAAGCATGGGCACAATTTGCTCTGATATGAAAAGTATTACCCTTTTTTAAATTCTCCAGCAAAGGCCCTATTATTCCTTGGGGCTTTAAGCGGGAAGAATGATAAGCTGCCAAGCGTTTTTGCATATCGTCACCTTGGGTTAAATATCGACAGGCTCTTTGTTTGGATTTTTCTCTATCGCCATAGATAAGTTTTTGGCGTGCAAATTCTGATATTGCAGTTGCTAAAGCAACGGCAGTATTTCTTCCGGCAGCATTAAGAACTATCATTATTTCTAAAGCTCTTCTTAAGTCTTTAGAAGCGTTTACCATAAGGGTGGTCGCGGCAATCCACCCGTCTTTGTTAAGAATTAATTCTCCCAGTCCAACATTTTTCTTTTTAACTAATTGGCTTATTTCTTCCCATAATTGAAATTCCTTTCGGCGAATTTCTTCTGCCATCTCCACACCTACCTCCCAGGCACTGGAAATTACTTTGTTATTTCTCCTCTTAAGGCACCTGTCTACCTCCTCAAAAGTAACAGCTACCGCTGATTCAGCTACCCCGCTTTGGACATGCAAACACATGTCGCTAATATGAGTTCTTTCGCGTTCAACTAGTTTATGTAATATCTCCTCTCTGGCTCCAAAAAGAATACCGCCATTGACCCAAACTGAGGAAATATAAAGTATTCCCTTTTCCTGTAATCTTTTAATTTGATCCGGGCTTAACAAGCCGGGAATTGCTTCAATGACGATACTTGCCTTAATATTCTCAATATCTTCTGGTTCGAAATTGCGATATCTATTAGCTAAAATAAGAATACTGGCATCGTGTTTTAAAATAGTGTCTAAATCAGAAAATCTATCTACGGTGTAACGATAGGTAGTATATTGATAATCACGGGCTAACTCTACACTCTTTCCTTGATCGATTTTTCTTGCTAAATTAAGAAGAATATAGCGGTCAAGGCCGGAATTCTTAAATATCGAACCGTATAAATCACCTACTCCAAGGATACTAATTGAACCAGGAAATCTATCAAATAAGGTTCTTGCAATAGAACGCCCGGTTAAACCAAAGCCATCCACTAGAACCTTAGCTAGCGGCTCATTGCGAGACCAAAGAATAGTCCTTATGGCCGATGCTAAACCAATACTGGCAAGATTCCAGCTAAAAGGCGGATAACCCCCTTTTTCCTGCGGGCAGCCAGCAGCCGGAAGAATTAATTTAAGTTTCCAGAGTAAATCCTGATCGATTTCTTGCCATTTCTTACTTTTAATTATTATTTTTATCTTATTTCTACTGCCGGCATCAAGATCTAAAATATTATCATTTAGATATGAAGTCAACCCTGCCTCATAAGCACTATCGGCAATGATTTCCATATCTTTCTCGCTGGTCCCTAAATCAGATGTTACGATATACCTCCAGCCGATTAATTTTCTTTTAGCCAAAGCTCCGGCCCATTCTTTTAATATCTCTTCTTTACCAATTGTTCCATCGGAAATTATAACCGTGGCTGCACCCCTTAAATAAGTATTCCATAAAGCTGAAGTACGGTCACTATTGGCCGCCATCTCCATAGCTTTTGAAAAACTTTCTAAACTAGAATTTTGCCGGAAATCTTCTCTATCGGTTTCTAAAAATATTAACCCGCCGCAGGAAGGCTGCAATACATCAGGTAAAGTATCGATACCGCAAGTCGCGGTTACGGCATTAAAATGAGGGCTTTGAACATTAATTATCCGATAAATACAATGCGGGTCATCTTCTGAGGCTGATTTACCGTAAGTACAAACATAAACCGCTGATTCTTCATCCAGAGATGTTAAATCAACTTTGCCCTTTTTTTCACCGGTTATCTCATCCAAGGCTTTTTGAGAAAATTCTTGATGGGTTCTGACATCTTCTAGACCAGTCATTCCCATACCTAAAAACTCATTATAATATCTATAATCTTCTTCAATTTCTAAATTAGTTTCATGAGAAGCCGGACGCAGGGCTTCTTTACCTAACTCAGGATGATAAAACTTAAAAGATGCTGTAACTGCAGCGGCTATCTCATGGGCTGCTACTTCTCCTATATCGTTTCCTTTTTTAATAAATATTTTTAATAATGGGTCATCATTTCTTCTTCTTTGCAGCTGCCAATAACCCCGGTGCGGCAAGGTTTCTAAAATATGTATTTGGATTTCTACTTTCTCTAGAACTTTGGCTATTCTTTCATAAATATTTGCCCTTCGATATTTATGGGCTTGATAAAACCCAACTTTTGATTCATCAGCTGCACCGATACCAAAAAAACTTCTTAAAAATCCAACCGTATCTGCTTCTTCGCCAATAACTCTATGTTCAGGCTCTCTTTGCAAAACTGCTTTAATATTTCGATTAACTTCTCTTCTGGTTAGGCTTCCTCCATCTGCAGAAAGGTCTATCTTTTCCGGTGTTATTGGAATTGGGGTTTTAATTTTTTCTTTTTCATCCTGGATTAATCTAAACTTCCCATCTCCATCAGAAACCAAATAGAAAGGATTAGCTTTCCCGCCAATTACCGATATTGAATCTCTAAAAATATTGGGGCTTCTCTTAGGTAAATCTTTAATCAAAGTACTGGTTAAGGTGGTAGCTAAACAAGTTCCTGAAGGAATAGTTGGGTTATAAAGAATCTGAGTCAATATATGAGCTTCGGCAACGCTGCGAACCCCTAAAGCAGCAAAATACTTATCTTTTTCCCTGGCCCATTTGGCAAAAATATTATTTATCGAAAGCCCAATGCCTTTACCTCTATATTGAGCATGATTTTGATCGATAATAATATTATTGATATCCCACATATTTTGTTCTATCTGAACCGGCAACCTGGCATATTCTACAAATCCAATCATCTCTGATTCAACTTCTATTAAATATTTATTAGGAGTATCTTTTTGAGCTCTCAAAATTATAAATTGATATGGTTTTTTAATGTTTCTAAATTTTACCGCTATAAACCTCTCACCATCATGCCAATATCTTTCCAATAATACTCCTTTCTTATCCAAAACAAAATGACGATGTCCGAGCCCATCTTTTATTGTGATGTTTTCAGAGTTTTCTAAAGGATTATCGGATCTTACTAATTTAGCCCCTTCCAACTCGGATAATTGAGCTAAAACACATTCATCCACGCTACCATCTTCTTTAACCAAAATAGTCAATAATTGCTTTACTTTACATTCTTTATCTTCTTCGGTGATTGCTTGCTCGAAAGCCTGGTCTGGCTTGCCAGAATAAATTCCATAAATTGTTTCTGGTACTGTTGGCGCTAAATTTTCCGGCTCTTTGGTTATTTGGATAGTAACCGTGGCTAATAAGACTGCGGTGTCTCCGCCGCTATAATATATATCCAAAGTATATTCACCGGTTTTTGGATTATAATCGGTTAAGATTGCTCCGCAGCTGTATATTGTCCCCGGATACCAAGAGCCTTCTTCCATTTCAAATGGAACATCTTTTTCCGGCTTAAGTATCGGCCCCATAAAAAACTTTACTGCCGGAAATTTTCTATCTACCAAAATCAGCCAAAGGTCATAATATTTTTTATTTTCTTCTTTGTTCCTCCACTTTGCGGTATGCATTAGGATAAATTCATAATCTCCCGGGACCCCAGCAACATAAGCCGAACCTCCGCACCAGGTACCTTCTTTTACTGTTGAAACAAATATCCCTAAATCGTTCCAATCACCCCACCTGCCTTCTGAAGTTCTTCTTGATTCTGCAAGGCGAATACTTGCACCTTCTCTTTCATCGGGGCGGTATATCCCGCGGCGTTTTCCATCCCTAGCTTTACCAAAACGTATAAAATTTTTAATATTTTGATCTTTGCATGGCCCGTCTTTTATCGATTTCTTCAACCTACTCCACTGCCATTGCACCTTGACATTAGAATCGGTAATTTTTTGCCTGATATTTTCAACGAATTTTTCTTTATCATGAAGTGTTTCGGCAGCATAGCAGCTTCCATCTTCATTAACAACGGTTAAATCGATAACTATTTTATCTTCCTGAAGGCTAACCCTGGGGTCTTCTAAAGCTACTACTTTTTTGCCTTGGGGAGCTAAATCTGGATTCTTTGGAGAAAGCATCTCCATATCAATCGGGATAACCTCTCCCATAATTGGCACATCTTTGCCGGTGAAAGACTTGTATTGGCCGGTTACCTCATCATATCTATTATGTATAGCAACGCCGATTTCAGAAACCCGCAAATCAGGTTTTACTTCATCAGGATAAGCTGTGCGCGGAAAAATAATTCTTTTACCTAAAACAGCAAAAGGTAAAACCCCGGCATTTAAAATACATCTGGCTTTTCTATAATCACAACATCCCGGTAAAGTTGCCGGAGGCATAACTATGCCTTTTCGTTGAACCCTTTTCACCGTTGCTTTTACCGGTAGTAATTGAGTAAAGAAATTCTTAAAAAGCTTATCTTTATTGTTTAAGAAACTCTGAACTTGGGCTGCTAGGGCAGTTCTTTCACTTGGCAAGCTTTCATGAAGGTAAATCTGGGCAGTAATCCATTCACCCATCTGAGGATTATAACCAAAACCAGCTAAAATACTTTCAATCTTACTGGCATCTATGTTCCAAATTACCTGGCCGTCATTTTGCCGGTAAGCTAAAGAATAAAAAAGTGCCAAAAGATGCCTAATTAACGGCAAGCTTATTACTGTGCCTTTTTCTTTTAAGTATTTTAAGGCTACTCTATAGCAACAAATACTTATAGTAAAAAATTTATCTCTGGCTTTGGGAAAATATAAAGCTGCTACGAATTGGCCAAGGGCGGTTATGGAATGGGATTTTTTAGAAAGGGCAGGCAAGGAGCCCCCACCAGCCACGGAAGAGGTAGACTCCTTTAAAAATAAAACCTGCCCTAATATTTTTTTAGCTCTCTCTATTATTTTAGCAAAAAATTTGGGTTTACCTAATATAGTTTTTATTTTTTTTCTAGATATTGTAAGGAAAGGTTGTAACCAAATCTGGCGGGTATCATTCTTTAAAGATTTCTTCAATTGATGATTCTCCTCAACCGGCGGAGCTTTAGATTTAAAGTTAATTATATAAAATTTAACTAATCGTATTCTTATCTCTAATGCTATTATTTGGATATCTTTAATTAAATTACCAAACAAATTCAATCCTGAGGCCTTTCTTGCGCTTTCTTTTTGATAACGTTTATTCTGCCCGTTGTCTTTAAATCGTGTCTCAACTATCTCAGCGGCACGAGTGAGTTCGTCTAAGGCTTGGATGAGATTTTGTCTGTCTTGGTAGAAATCGTCAGAAAATTGCCCATATGAAAGTTTTGGTTTATATATTAACCAGCCTCCCTTAGAATAGACGTTTTCGGTTATTTTATCATACCATCTAAAACCAAAGTGAAAAGACATTGAAGGCGAAGAGATTTTTATGGCTTGAGGAGTATTGGTTTTGAGGAGGAGATAGGGTCTAAATAAATCTCCGGCATAAACTAGCCCTTGTATAAGAATAAAATTTACTCCCCTACCTTTATATTCTCCCCCAATCGTTCCAATCTCAAAAATCTTTCTGGATTTATTAATCCAACGACCATTAATAAACTCTTTCAAGTAAGAAAAAGTTTTATAACGGGTTTCAAATATTCTTTTATTAGCTTTTGCCGTTATTAGCCAGAAGAAACACCTCATGGCAAAGACTATTCCACATAGGGCCATTATCCCCAAGATAAACCCGCCCAGTGTATGCCCTCCGCTGATATCAGCCCAGAAAGAGTTTGCTCTTGTTAAAAAAGGCAACATTGCCAATAAAGCAAAGCTATTCAGCCTTGCACTTTTACCGGCAGTTGATTTTGACGGCTGAAGCGAATCTTCAACCGGAGAGTTGGATTCAACTATTTCAGCGGCGCGGGTGAGCTCTTCCAGAGCCTGGATGAGATTTTGTTTGTCGGCAAAAAAATGTTCAGGTAGCTGGCCAGAAGAAAGCTTTGGTTTATAGACTAACCATCCGCCCTTAACATATGTGTGTTCGGTAACATAGGTGTGCTTTGAAATAGAACCAAAAGCCATTGCAGGAGCAATATCGACCTGCGTATTATTAGGACGCAATAATAAATAATTCCATCCTGTCTCTAAAGTAGTCAAGGTTGTTGTAAGAACATTGAAAATAACTTTTCTACCTTTGTATTTTCCTTCAAATTCTCCGGCTACAAAGACTTTTTTAGGACGCTTATTCCACTTGCCATGGGTTAATTCTTTTAGGTGAGGAGAAATATCTTCGGTAATCTTTTTCCTCATCACAAAGGAAGGACAAACTAACCAGAATAAATAGTTTATTAATAATCGTACACCTCCAAAAAGCAAAACAGCTAAAGCTAAACCAAAGATGATTTGTAAAAAACCATTCCCTTCAAACCAACCAAACATAGATGATGAAGACAAAAACATTGGTAAAATAGCAAAACTATTAAGTTTTACATTAGATTTTATTCTACTCTCACCCGCGGATTTAGGTTCTTTATTCACCTTTAAAGAACGAGTTTGGGAATCGTATTCATAATAGGTGGTTTGGCCGTTAGGATAAGTAACTGAATTTAAATTACCCAAAGCATCATAACTATATTTAGTAGTTGCGCCCGAAGCATCGGTAACACTAATTAATCTCCCTGACTGGTCATAATCAAATCTGGTAGTGTTAGAATTTCGGTCGGTAAAAGAAGTTTTATTTCCTAATTCATCATAGCTAAGGCTTGCGCTTTTTCCTGACGGATAAGTAACTTTAGTTATCCTTTCTTGATCGTCGTGCTCAAATACTGTTTTTCCCACACCTTCCTCAATCATAGTGGTTATTTCTAAATTATTAGCCTCATCATACATATATTCTACACTATTTCCCAAGCCATCTTCTTCTTTTATTAAACGGTATTGATTATCATATGAACGGGTAATTATCCTACCTTTAGAGTCAACTGCTTTATCTTGTCTTTTCCTTATTATATTACCCAAAGAATCGTAATTTTGCCTCAAAACCACCCTGCCGTTTTCTTTTATCTTAACTAACCTATGGTTGGTATCGTAAGCGTAAGTAGTAACATTTCCTTGGTTACCCCTTACTCTTGTTAAATCACCATACCTATCATAATCATAATATATTATCCTTCCATTTTCCAGGATTATTTCACTAACTCGTCCCAAGCTATCTTGTTTTACTTTTACTCCCGCAGCTAATAAATTATCAACCGAACCGGCAAGCCTCCAACCATACCCAAAAAGTGTAGGTGAATTATTAACGGAACTATAAACCCGCCTAAACTCCAAACCTTCTCCTAAAAACGCATCTCGGGATACAGTTTGATAAGCATTATTTGCCCAAATCGGAATTGCCAAAGCACTTAAGTTTTTATCGTTAGCTTGAAAATCCCAACGGGAAACAGAATCTACTGGCCGGGCAGTTTTTGCCGCCGAAGCTAACCTGCCGGCTTCTCCATCATCACCTCGAGAAACATATTTGAAATTAAAATCTATCCCCCCATAAGAACCAACTGTGCGGCCTCCGCTATAATAATATCTAGTAGCGGTTGTTATTACTCCAGGAGTAGTAAACGGGGTCGGTACCTTCTTGATTGGATCTTGGCTAAGATAAGATAAATTTTCCAATATTCCTTTACTTTGCAAATATTTAGCTATAGCGGTTATTTTAGCCAACTCTCTTAACCTTTGTAAAATCGGGTATTGCTGAGCAAATTCATCATAATGCAGGCTAAAATGTTCGGAAAATTCTTCTGCGGCAGGATTGACACCAATATAAGGATTAAGGTATTGTGACTTAACCTCTAAGAAAGCTTGATCAAATTTTAAAGCCTGCTGGGTAGAATCTTCCTTGGTATCTAAATTTAAAGACATATCACCGATTTCAAACCACATCCTATGCCAAGAAGCAATCCACTGTTCTTTTTCTGCAGCATCGAGAGTTCGAATTAATTCACTTTTAAATCCTGGAATTAAAGGGGTTATGTAAATTCTGTTTTCGTTGTCTTTGGTTACATTGAGATTTTTTAATAATTTATCGGATTTATACATTATAGCCCCAAAAAGTGTATCTTTGGTGCCTGGGCTATATCTTATAAGCATAGGTAGAGAATCCTGCGGAATTTCCCCTGTCTCATAATAAGAAAGCGGAGGATCAATACTTAAACTTATATTTCCTCCTAAAGCTAAAGCTCTGATTGCTGTAGCTAAAAGATCTCTATCCATCTTAGGCAGATAGAATTCTTCGGCTTTACTGTTTTTCTCAGCGATTAAAACAACCTGGCCTAATTCTTCATCCCAATAGGCTCCGTTTATATCACCTAAATCACAAAGCATACTAGCGGCCCGTTCGAATAATATTCCTCCGACTTCATTCTGAGTCAAACTATCAGAAGCCGCACCGCCCTGGCCTCCATCACGGCGGCCGTCAAAGCCTTGAGGCGCTAATTCT
>CAZGLF010000026.1:0-16823 GCA_964526615.1 uncultured Planctomycetia bacterium | reverse complement strand
ATATTACCAACCAAATAAGGATGCGCCGTGTGAATTTAAAAAATCCGATAGAATGGAACTTGTGAATAATTCTTGACAATATTAAGAGCTAACAGTAATTGCTGCTTATGATGGTTATGTGGTACAATTGTAAAAAGAAAGCGCTACAATATTATTTGGAGATAACCAAGGACCCAATCCCTTTAGCGATAGTTGATGTTTTGGTTTTAGCTAAATACGAAGTTTAGAAAATAATTATAGTAGATGAAAAAAAAGAAACTGCAAAGTCTGTGCCGAGATATGTATCGGGCAGATTTGCCATTAAAAAAAAGCGCAAAGAACATAGTTTTTGGCCAAGGCAACAATGATGCTGATTTATTTTTTATCGGGGAAGCCCCGGGGAGAAAAGAAGACCAGCTGGGTCGTCCTTTTGTTGGTTTAGCCGGCAGAGAGTTAGATAAATTGCTTGGAGAGGTTGGGATAAAAAGAGAAGATGTTTATATTAGCAGTATTTTAAAATACCGGCCGCCGGGAAACCGCAATCCTTACAAAGAAGAAATCAAAGCCCACACCCCCTTTTTAATTAAGCAAATTGAAATCATCAAACCTAAAGTCGTAATTCCTTTAGGTAATTTTGCAACCCGCTATATCTTAATTTACTTTGGGGTGAAAGCCAAAAAAGATATTGCGCCAATATCTAATTGCCACGGTAAGGTTTATGAGGTTAATTTTGATAATAATCAATTTAAAGTTATGCCGCTTTATCACCCGGCAGCGATTTTGTATAACCGTAAATTAGCCAAAGCCCTAAAGCAAGATTTTAAGAGGTTTTTGAGTAGATATCAATTATAGAAAAATAAGAATTAAGAGGCAGAAGCTCGAAGATGGTTAAAAAGCTAAGAGAAAGCTTGATAGCAAGAGTTGTTTCCTGGTCGTTGTATGATTTGGCGATTAAATTCTTTACTTTAAATGTGATATCTTTATATTTTGTGCGCTGGCTAACTATTACTAAAGGGGCCCCTGATATAATATATGGGGTTGTTTTTGGGTTTTCAATTTTTTTGATTGCAATTCTTTCACCATTGCTTGGTTATTTTTCTGATATCACTCAGCGAAAGCATAATTTATTAATTCAATTTACTTTAGCCGGAATTGTATTTACTGCTTTACTTGGTATTTTTTTTGAATTAAAGAGAAAAAAATGTTATATTCTGCCCGAGATAAAAAGCTAACCCAAAAAGCCGATTCTGCGGCAATAAGCGATAGAAAGATTAAAAAACTGGTTTTAGATTTTCAAGTTAATGAAATTACCGAGTATCATATTTATCAAAAGTTAGCTGCCTTATCGAAAAATAAACACAATCAGGATTTATTAAGGCAAATATCGGAGGAAGAGCTTCGCCATCACGATATTTGGAAAGAGTATACTGGGTGTAAGGTAAGAGTAAATAGATTTAAATATTTTTTGTATGTTTTTATCGTAAAAGTTTTCGGGCTTACCTTTGGTATTAAATTAATGGAAGGCGGGGAAAAACAAGCCCAAGATTCATATCAAGAATTATTAGACCGGATTCCTCAAGCTCAGCAAATTCTTGAAGAAGAAAATAGCCATGAAAAACAACTCATATCGATCATTGATGAGGAAAAACTTAAATATATGGGCTCGGTAGTATTGGGGCTAAATGATGCTTTAGTTGAATTTACCGGTGCTTTAGCTGGTTTCACCTTAGCGTTAAGAGATTCCAACTTAATTGGGCTCACCGGTTTTATTATGGGGTTTTCAGCTTCGCTTTCAATGGCGGCATCTGAGTATTTAGCAGTTAAAACCGAAACCGGGCAAAAGAATCCTTTGAAGGCAAGTATTTATACCGGCACAGCTTATGCAGTTACAGTTATGCTTTTAGTTTTGCCTTATTTCTTGTTTGATAATTGTTATTTTGCACTGGGCTTAACGGTTGTTTTAGCAATTTCTTTGATATTATTTTTTACCTTTTATTACTCGGTTATCCGCGAATCTTCGTTTAAAAGACGTTTTTTGGAAATGGTAACAATAAGTATGGGGGTAGCGATTTTAAGCTTTTTTGTTGGATTAGGAGTAAGACAGCTATTAGGCGCTGAAGTTTAATACGGGCTTAGAAACTAAATGAATTTAATATTAATAAATTTATAAGCCTAAAAAAGTTTGACATCCGATACCGGCTATGTTACCATATTGAAAAAATAATCCGAATATAAAAAGTATATTATATATATAGGTAAGTAATATTATAATAGCCGGTAAAAAAAGGGGGCCTTATTATGAAGAAAAGTATGATTTTGATGCTTTTAAGTAATAGGAAAGAAGAGGCAGAGAAGGTTCAAAAAGTGCTTACTGATTGGGGATGTTTAATTAAAACCCGGCTTGGTGTTCATGACGGGGTGCTGGATAATTGTTCTAATGCAGGGCTTATTTTTCTTGAGTTGGTTGGTGAAGATGAGAAAAATAAAGAGCTTTGCCATAAGCTTGATATATTACCAGGAGTTAGCGCTAAATTCGTAGAGTTAGAAACCGAAGAAGCTTAAAAGATATTTTAAGGGGGTAAAATGGCAAAAATATTAATTGTTGATGATGATAAAGACTTCTTGCAAGCTTGTGAAACCATTCTAAAGAAAGAAGGTTATCAGGTGATAGCGGTCAATACAGTAAACGAAGCAGAGAAGGCAGTAAAAGAAGGCGGCTTAGATTTAGCCTTGCTTGATATTATGATGGAGAATCCCGATGACGGTATAGCTTTAGCTCAGAAATTAAAAAAAGAAAATAGCGATTTACCGGTAATAATGTTAAGCGGGGTAAGTAAGGTAACTGGTTATGAGTATAAGTGTGATGAGATGCTGCCTTGTTTAGATTTTATCGAAAAGCCAGTTACTCCCGATGCATTGGTTAAAAAAGTAAAGGCGGTAATTGAAAAATAAAATTTATTAAGAAAGGCGGAGAAGATGGAACCTTTTTGTTCACTAAAGAAAATTATTAAAAAAGACGGTAAAGAAGTAGTGGTTTGTGATGATATCCGGTCATATCTCTTAGAAGAACTTCAAAGAATTCAGGATGAAGAAGGATATATTTCAGATAATAATATGCAGGCTATAGCTAAGAAATTTGAGATCCACCCGGTTGAGGTATATTCAGTGGTTACTTTTTATTCATTTCTTTATACCGAGAAAAAAGGAAAATATATAATTAGAGTTTGTAATGGTGCTTCTTGTACTATGAAAGGAAGCCCGGATTTACTAAAAGCTTTGCAAGACAAGTTAGGGATTGAGCCCGGACAGACCAGTAAAGACGGAAAATACAGCCTTGAAACAACAAGCTGTATCGGGATGTGTGATAAATCTCCGGCGATAATGGTTAATGATGAATTAATCGGCCCCCTAGATATCAAAGACATTGATAAAATTTTAAAAGACATAGATAAAGGATAAACAAAAGGAGAATACATATTATGAGTAAGAGAAAAGGCCCAGTTATTTTTAGTGATATAGAGCCTTTGGCTGGATTAAAAAAAGCCTTGGAGTTAAAACGGGGTGATGTGATCGGAGAAGTTAGAGCTTCCGGTATAAAGGGAAGAGGTGGAGCCGGTTTTCCTACCGGGGTTAAATGGAATCTTGCCGCCGCAGCGCAGGCTGAAAATAAATATGTAGTGTGTAACGCCGATGAAGGAGAGCCCGGTACTTTTAAAGATAGGATACTTTTACAAGAATACCCGGATTTATTAATCGAAGGCATGATTATTGCCGGTTATGCTATCGGTGCTAAAAAAGGTTATATTTATCTGCGTGGTGAATATCGAAGCCTAAAACCGGAACTCGAGAAGACTTTAGAGAAGATGCGCAAAGAAAATCTGCTTGGTGAAAAAATACTGGGCAATGATAAGTGTAATTTTGATATTGAGATAAAACTTGGTTCCGGAGCCTATGTTTGCGGTGAGGAGACCGCACTTATTGAATCAATGGAAGGCCAGCGCGGTGAGCCGCGTAACCGTCCGCCGTTTCCGGTAAATACCGGATTCCTGGGTTATCCGACCATTGTTAATAATGTTGAAACCATGACCGCGATACCGCACATAATTTCTAAAGGTGCGGATTGGTTTAAAAAGATCGGAACCGAGAAGTCTACCGGTTCAAAGATTTTAAGTGTTTCCGGGGATTGTGAGAAACCCGGGGTTTATGAAGTCCCATTTGGTATTACAATATCTGAGGTTTTAAAGATGGTAGAGGCCAAAGATACTAAAGCGGTTCAGATTGGTGGAGCTTCCGGAGTATGCGTTGGTGAGTCTGAGTTTTCCAGAAAGATTGCTTATGAAGATCTTCCTACCGGAGGTTCTTTTATCGTATTTAATAAAAACCGTAATATGGTTGATATCGTGAGTAATTTTCTTGATTTTTTCCAGGAAGAATCATGCGGCCAATGTACACCTTGCCGGGAAGGAATACCGGTTCTTATTGAGGGTGTAGAAAGAATAAAAAACGGCCAATGCAGCCAAGATTATTTGAAGGAATTATTTTCACTTTCTGAAACAATGCAATGTGCATCTAAATGCGGATTGGGACAATCAGCCCCCAATGCATTTATTTCGGTTATTGATAAATTTAAACAAGATTATAAGTTAAAATCATAATTAAAAAAGGGAGAATTATCTTATGAGCGAGAAACCTTTTGGTCAGGACACTTCCAGAGCGCCGATTAGCCAGAGGCCTCAAAATGTAGAGAAAGTCGATTCTGCTGCTATCGGAGGTTCGGTAAAAGCAGTAATAGATAATGTTGAAGTATCGGTTTCAATGGGAACTACAATACTTGAAGCTGCTAAAAAGGCTAATATTAAAATACCTACACTTTGCCATCACCAGGACCTTTGTTTGGCAGGAGTTTGCAGGGTGTGTGTGGTTGAGGTAGAAGGCCAAAGAACTCTTCAGGCCGCATGTAGTTATCCGATATTCGACACCATAAAAGTTAAAACTTATTCGCCAAGAGTTCGCCGGGCAAGGAAAAATATTATCAGCCTGCTTTTGCGCAACCACTATGGAGAGTGCTATTCCTGTAAAAAGAATGGTAATTGCGAATTACAGGATTTAGCTGAGGAATACGGAGTAGAAGAATATAAGTTTGGCCATATTGAAAAACCGCGTTATGAGTTAGATAATTCAAGTTATTCGGTAGTCCGCGATATGGATAAGTGTATACTTTGTAAACGCTGTGTGCGTACTTGTATTGACCTTCAGGAAGTAGGAGTTTTAGAATCTGCTTATCGGGGCGATGAGACTAAGATAGTTACTTATATGGATAAACCGATGAGTGATATTGTATGTATCAATTGCGGCCAGTGTATTAATCGTTGCCCTACCGGGGCTTTACGGGAAAAGACCGATATTGAGAAGGTTTGGGATGTAATCGATGATCCGCAAAAACATGTGATAATTCAAACCGCTCCTGCGCCAAGAGCTGGTATTGGTGAAGAATTTGGTTTGCCGGCCGGGACATCGGTGACAAAAAAACTTAACACGGCTATAAAACGAATGGGTTTTGATAAAGTCTTTGATACTAATTTTACTGCTGACCTTACTATTATGGAGGAAGGCACCGAATTACTCTTGCGCCTTAAAAAGGTTTTAGTAGATAAAGACCCTTCAGTTAAACTGCCGCAGTTTACATCTTGTTCCCCGGGATGGGTTAAGTATATAGAGCATTTTTACCCTGATAAATTAGATTATGTTTCAACTGCTAAGAGCCCGCAACAGATGTTTGGTGCAGTAGTAAAAACCTGGTATGCTCAACGCAACAATATTGACCCGAAAAATATCGTAAGTGTTTCGCTTATGCCTTGTACCGCTAAGAAATTCGAATGTCAAAGGCCGGAGATGGATGATTCAGGCCTTCAGGATGTAGATTATGCAGTTACTACCCGTGAATTGGCTCAGATGATAAAAGAAACCGGCCTTGATTTACCTAATCTTCCAGAATCTGAATTCGATGACCCATTAGGTATTGGTTCAGGAGCGGCTTTGATTTTTGGAGCAACCGGCGGAGTTATGGAGGCAGCAATCCGAACCGCTTATGAAATCGTTACCGGCGAGGAGGTTCCTTTCGATAATTTAAGAATTATCCCGGTGCGCGGTATGGAAGGTATAAGAAAGGCCGAATTGCCAATTAAAAAAGCCGTTGATGAGTGGAAGTTTTTAGAAGGCGCAACCTTAAAGGTTATGGTTGCTCACGGTACGGCAAATGCTAAAAAAATAATGGAGATGCTTTGCCGCGGGGAACTTGATGATTACCATTTTATTGAAATAATGGCTTGTCCGGGAGGATGCTTAGGCGGCGGCGGCCAGCCGGTGCCAACAACCCCTGAGATTAGGCAAGCCCGGGCTAAAGCTATATATAGCGAGGATGAATCTTTAACTTATCGAAAGTCTCATGAGAATCCAATTGTAAAAAAGATCTATGAGGATTTCTTAAAAGAAGGGCCTTGTTCAGAACTAAGCCATAAATTATTGCATACCACTTATTTGAAAAGAGGAAATAGTATAGATGCCAAACAGGCTAAGATGAATGATCAGAAGGTAAAGCCGGAATCAGGCCACCATTGATAAGATAGTTATTTCCCACAAGAAGACCTATAGATTACAATACTTTTTGTAACAATTTTTATATCCTGAGAAAAGGATTAGTGAGTCTAATTTAAGGGATAGGAAAAAAGTTTCACACCCTATCCCGCTATTTAAAAAGCAAGCGGGTTTTTTATTACAGAAAGCTGCCTATGAAAACCTATAGTCTAAAAAAATATATCTTTGTCTCATTTTTTATCCAAATAGCAATTATCGGTATTTTGATGGCGGTATTAGGCTATTACATTGTTGAGAATGATGTTATCGCCAGGGTTCAAAAAGAAGTCACTAAGAATATCGATACTGCCCGCATGGTCTATGACAATGAGATAAATAAAATAAAAACCGCTTTAGTTCTTACCCGGGATACCCAAAGTTTAATAGCGGCTAAGGGTATTTTAGGGTTGGATTATGTGTTTGAAGCCTCTTTGGATTCAAAGGAAAGTTTAAGAAGCGATATAGCCGTTGCTGCCTTCGGCGGTGAACCTGTCGGCGGCAGCCGGATAATTGCGGCTGATGAGTTGCAATCGATATCTAAAGTTTTACTTGATAGGGCTAAAACTAAAATCGAATACACTTTAAAAGCGAAACCGGTTGATAAAGAGATCTTGGAAAATGCTTTAGCTATCGAATATGCTGTGCCGCTTGAAAATGTAGGCGGCGAAGTTTATGCGGTTCGTTATGCCGGGAGGATAATCAATCGGGATTTTGATTTAGTAGATAAGATACGTGATGTTGTTTTTGGCCGCGAATCTTACAATGATATTCCGATTGGAACGGTTACTATGTTTCAGGATGATGTAAGGATTGCTACCAATGTTTTAAATACCCAAGGCCAACGCGCTATCGGGACCCGGGTTTCAGAAGAAGTATATGAAGAAGTAGTGAAAAAAGGAAATGCCTGGTTTGACAAGGCTTTTGTAGTTACTGATTGGTATTTCACCGCTTATGAACCGATACGCAATATTAAAGATGAGACAATCGGTATTTTATATGTTGGAGTCCTACAGAAACCCTTTATTGATTTAAAAACCGGCCGTTTTTTAATGTTTTTAGTTATAATTGCAATCAGCGGGGTTTTGGCTTTGGTGGTATCGGTTTTTTTAACCGCAAAAATATCAAGGCCGCTTTATAATGCTCTCAAGGCTTCTAAAGAGATATCACTTGGACACCTATCTTACCGGTTGACCGATAAAAGTTCGATAAGTGAATTAAATCAACTGGTAAGTTCTTTTAACTCAATGGCTAAAAAACTTAAAGAGCGCCAAGACCGGGTAAATATTTCTAACAAAGAGCTTGAGGTTATGAATAAAAGATACCTTGATTTGGTTGGGTTTGTTTCACACGAGCTAAAAGGTGTTTTGGCTTCAATTATCCTAAATGCTTACTCGCTTAAAAATGAAATCCTTGGTCCGATTACCGAGGCTCAAAAAAAGGCTCTTGATTCGGTTATCCGTAATTTGGATTATCTTTCCCAGACAGTTAAGAATTTTCTTAATTTAAGCCGGGTAGAAAAAGAAGAGATGGTTTTGAATAAGCGGGAGATTTTGATTCGGGAAAACATTTTTGAGGTTTGCATTGAGGCTTTAAAACAGCAGGCCGATGAAAAAAATATTTCAATTGAGAACAATATTGATAGCAATATTAAGGTTAAAGCTGATTTGGATTTGATGCAAATCGTTGCCAATAATTTACTTACTAATGCTATAAAGTATGGCAAAGCCGGTGGAAAAATTGTACTTTCTTCGAAATTCTTAGATGACAAATTAGAAATTGAGGTGTATAATGAAGGTCGCCCAATAGCAGAAGTAGATATTGACAAGCTTTTCCAGAAGTTTTCACGGATAACTTACTCTGGTATGGAAAAGGTTAAAGGAACCGGAATTGGCCTTTTTATAACTAAAGAAATTATAATTCGCCACCGAGGCCGGATCTGGGTTCATCCAACCGCAGAAGGAAATTCATTTATTTTCCAAATTAATAAGGATTAGTTTATGCGTAATGCCATATTAATAATTGATGACGATAAGGATTTTATTGATGCAATGACGATATTACTTCAAGGAAGCGGGTATGATGTTATCAGTGCCCTCGATGGCAAAGAAGGGGTGCAGAAAGTAAAAGATGAATCTCCGGATCTCATATTGCTTGATATGATGATGAGCTATAAGACCGAAGGTGCTGATATCTCACAGATTTTATCAGAGGATGCCGCAAGCGGTGATATCCCGATAATTTTAATAACCGGAGCTCACCGCCAAACTGACTTTCCAATTGATTTAAAACCTGATGCTAAAGAATTATCAGTTAAGGCAGTTATAGAGAAGCCGGTAGAACCGGAATCTTTCCTTAAAATAGTAAAAGAACTCATAAGTAAGACCGGGATTATACATCGGGAGATGATAGACCAATTAACTGCTATCGTTGATAAGTGGAAAGATAAAGCTGGCAACCTGGTTATGATACTTCATGAAATTCAGAACCAATATGGTTATGTTCCAAGAGGAGTATCATTTGAGCTTTCAAGGCTTCTTAACATTCCTTTAGCCAGGATATATGAAGTTATAACTTTTTATAATTATTTTAAATTAGACCCACCGGGTAAATATACGATATCGTTATGCATGGGAACAGCTTGTTATCTTAAAGGAGCTAATTTAGTTTTACAGGAATTCAGAAAATTATTAAATGTTGAAGAGGGCCAGACTACAGCTGATAAGCTTTTTCATCTTCAGGTTGTAAGGTGTTTGGGCTGCTGTTCTTTAGCCCCGGTTGTAATGGTTAATGAAAAAATTTACGGTAATGTTAAAAAAGAAGATGTTATCAATATCATCTCTGAATATATGAAGAAGGAAAAACAATAATTTGGAGCAGGCACTATGAAGAAACTTTCCAGAAAAGAATTAGATAATTTAAAGAATAAATCGGTTAAAAATTCTAAATCTTATGTAAAGGTGGGCTTAAGTACTTGTGGTATTGCCGCCGGAGCAAAAGAGGTTTTTAAGGTAATTGAAGATGCTGTCAGCCAAAAAGAGTTAGATATCGAGCTTAAGCGCACCGGTTGTAGCGGTATTTGCTATGCTGAACCGGTAGTCGAAGTTGCCTTACCGGGATTAAATACAGTAGTTTATCGGAATGTTGATGAGAAAAAAGCCTTAGAAATAGTCCAGCAACATTTAATTGAGAAAAAATATCTGCCTTCTTTGATTCATGAAGTTAAAGAAGACAAGCAGGAAAGAATAGTTTTAAGAAATTGCGGAGATATTGATCCCGAAAAAATAGAAGATTATATTGCAGTTGGAGGGTATCAGGGCTTAAAGAAGGCTCTTTCACTGTCGACTGAAAAGGTGATAGCTGAATTAAAAGAAAGCGGCCTGCGCGGCCGAGGCGGTGGAGGTTTTCCAACTTGGGTGAAATGGAATTTCGCCAAAAAGGTTGACTCTGATGAAAAATATGTTATCTGTAACGGTGACGAGGGCGATCCCGGCGCCTATATGGATAGAAGTATTTTAGAAGGCGATCCTCATGCGGTGATTGAAGGAATGCTTGTTGCTGGTTATACAATCGGGGCCAAAAAAGGATTTTTCTATATTAGGGCAGAATACCCTTTAGCTATTGAGAGAATTGAAAAAGCTATTAATCAGGCAAAAGAGTACGGGTTAACTGGAGAAAACATATTAGGCAGTAAATTTAATTTTGATATCGAGATACGCCTTGGAGCCGGAGCATTTGTCTGCGGCGAAGAGACTGCTCTTATTGCTTCTATTGAAGGTAAAAGAGGCGTGCCTTCGCCTCGGCCGCCATATCCTTCGGTAAAAGGATTATGGGGCAAGCCAACTGTAATAAATAATGTTGAGACCTTAGCTAATGTGGGAGCAATTTTTATTAAAGGGGGCAAATGGTTCTCTTCAATCGGCAGCCCGACATCAAAGGGGACAAAGGTCTTTGCCTTAACCGGTAAAGTTAAAAATTCCGGCCTTATCGAGGTTCCAATGGGAATTACTCTAAAAGAGATAGTATTTGATATTGGGGGCGGAGTTATCGGTGACCGTAACATAAAAGCAGTGCAGACTGGTGGCCCTTCCGGAGGAGTAATTCCGGCAGAACATCTTGATACCCCGGTAGATTATGAGAACCTGCAAAAATTAGGTTCGATTATGGGTTCAGGAGGAATGATCGTTATCGATGATACCGATTGCATGGTAGATATAGCTAAGTTTTATTTAAGATTTTGTTTAGATGAGTCCTGCGGAAAGTGTGCTCCTTGCCGTATTGGAAGTTATCAAATGCTTCAATATCTCAAAAAAATCTCAAGAGGGCGAGCATCATTAGAAGATATTGAAAAACTTGAGAGGATATGCTATGCAACTAAAAAAGCTTCGCTTTGCGGGCTTGGACAAACCGCTCCTAATCCGGTACTCTCTACTCTTAAGTTTTTTAGAGATGAGTATCTAGAGCACGTTAAGTTTAAAAAATGCCGCGCTGCTAAATGTGTCGACCTTCTTAGTTATAAAATTATCCCTGATAAGTGCCGGCGTTGCGGTATCTGTGTAACAAATTGTCCGGTAAATGCCATCGAAGGAAGCAGGGAAAAAGGCTATAAGATAAATATGGATAAATGTATAAAATGCGGACGATGTATTGAAGTTTGTAAGTTTGACGCTATCGTTAAGGAGTAAGTATGATAAAAGCTAAGATAAATAACATCGAAGTCCAAGTTGCCAAAGGTACTACTATTTTAGATGCAGCTAAAAGCGTTCAGGTAAATATTCCTACCTTATGTAAACATCCCGACCTTGAAGCTACTGCTGGGTGTGGAATATGTATCGTAAAAATTAAAGGAACCAATAAGATGCTGCGTTCCTGCTGTACTCCGATTGAAGAAGGCATGGAAATAATTACCCATGACGATGAGTTGCAGGATATAAGGCGTTCGGTAATCGAGCTTATTTTATCTAACCATCCTAACGATTGTTTGCAGTGTGCAAGAAACAATAATTGCGAGTTGCAAAAGTTAGCTGCGGATTTTGGTATTCGAGAAGTATCATTTCCTCAGTTTTTACGCGGAAAAGAAGAGGATAGTTCAACTAAAACAATTACCTTAGTGCCGGATAAGTGTATTCTATGCGGAAGATGTGTGCAAGTATGCCAAGATTTACAAGATGTTTGGGCTTTATCGTTTTTAGAGAGAGGTTATAAGACCAGAATATCAGCGGCCGGTGATATTCAGCTTTCTGAGAGTCCTTGTATCCGTTGCGGCCAGTGTTCAGCCCATTGTCCTACCGGAGCTATTGCCGAGTATGACCAGACCAATAATGTTTGGAAAGCTATTTATGATAAAAATAAATATTGTGTAGCCCAGATAGCTCCGGCAGTCAGGGTAGCTATTGGAGAGGCTTTTGACTATAAAGAAGGAGAAAACCTTACCGGGAAACTTTATGCTGCCTTAAGGCGTTTAGGTTTTCAGGCAGTTTTCGATACTTCTTTTGGTGCTGATTTAACTATTATGGAAGAGGCATCAGAATTTGTGCATCGATTTGTTCATAAAAAAGGGCCCTTGCCGTTAATTACTACTTGTTGCCCTTCCTGGGTTGATTTTATGGAAAAATTCTATCCGGATATGATTGAGCATTTTTCTTCGGCTAAAAGTCCGCATGAGATGGTTGGAGTCCTAGCCAAGTCATATTATGCTCAACAAAACAAACTTGATTCTAAAAGTATCTATATGACCTCAATTATGCCTTGTACTTCTAAAAAGTATGAAATTTCAAGGAGTGAAGAGATGTTTGCTTCCGGGGTCCAGGACATTGATGTCTCACTTACAACCAGAGAGCTTGCCCGAATGATCAAGCAGGCCGGGATTGATTTTAAAAATCTCCCTGATGAAGAACCGGATCATATTTTAGGTGATTATACTGGTGCCGGTGTAATCTTTGGAGCAACTGGCGGAGTTATGGAGGCAGCGCTTAGGACTGCTTACTTTTTCGTAACCGGAGACAATCTTAAGAATATTGAATTTCACAATATCAGGGGGTTAAAAGGAGTAAAAGAGACCGAAGTTGAGATTAGCGGCAAAAAAATAAAAATTGCAGTAGCCCATGGTATGGGTAATGTTGAATATGTATTGAACCGGGTTAAACAGGCAGTTGCAGCTAAGGAACCTTTACCTTATGATGTTATTGAGGTAATGGCTTGCCCCGGCGGTTGTGTTGGCGGCGGCGGACAGCCTTATGGCGCAACTGATGAATTAAGGTTAGCCCGGGCCCAAGGGTTGTATCAGGATGATGCGGCTAAGAAATTACGCTTTTCACACCAGAACCCTTACATTAAAAAGTTATATAAAGATTTTTTAGGCGAGCCTTTGAATAAAAAAGCTCATGAGTTATTACATACTCATTATACCCCAAGGCCGCTATATAAAAAATAAATTGGGTAATTTATCATTTCTGCGGTAAAGATTTTATATCTGTAACCAAGGAAGCAAGGTAAAGATTTAATACCAGCTTTCTTGTTTTACACAAGAAAGCTGGTTTTTTTACTTTAAAAGGAGGCTATTGATGGAGAAACGTTTAGGTTTTATTGGGATTATTATTGAGAACAGAAAAATTAATGCTCCCAAAGTTAATGAGATTCTTTCAAGTTATAGTGAGGTTATCTGCGCCCGTATGGGGTTGCCCTACCGGGGGAAAAATTATAGCATTATTACCTTAATAGTAGAGACAACAACCGATCAAATCGGTGCGATAACTGGGAAATTAGGAAAATTAAACGGGGTATCGGTGAAATCAGCCCTAAGTAAAGTAAAGTGAGGTTAAAATGTTAAAAACTCCCAAATCATTACGCTTGCATATTGGATTATTCGGCCGGATGAATGTTGGTAAATCTACCTTTTTAAATTATATAACCAATCAGGATGTTTCTATTACCTCAGAGGTTCCCGGCACAACTACTGATGTGGTTGAGAAAGCAATGGAGCTGCTTCCAATTGGGCCGGTACTTTTTCTAGATACTGCCGGAATCAATGATGTATCACAACTTTCGGTAAAACGCCTTGAGAAGACCGCTAAGATTTTTCAGCGCAGCGATATTTTTGTATTAATTACTGAGGCCGGTTCTTGGGGCGAGTATGAAGAAAATATCTTAGAGCAGGCTGTCAACCAAAAAGCACCATTGATTATTGTAATAAATAAATCTGACATAAAAAAACCAGGCCAAGATTTTATCAAAGAGATTGGTGAAAGGTGTGACGGGATAATTGTGATCTCAAGTACCGATAAGAAAAATCAGAATGCTGCAATTCATGAATTTAAAAGAAAGATAATCGAAATAGTGCCTTCCGATTTTATAAGCCCGCCGCCGATTATTGGAGACTTGTTGCCCGAAGGAGGCCTTGCAACATTGATTGTGCCAATAGATAAAGAAGCTCCTAAGGGGAGGATTATTTTACCCCAGGTGCAGACTATAAGGGATTTATTGGATTATAGCCAGATGTCTTTAACAGTAAAGGAAACCGAGTATTTAGATTCTTTGAACAAGTTAAAAGAAAGCCCTGATATAGTTGTTTGTGATTCTCAAGTGGTAGATAGAATGGTTGCTGAAACCCCTAAAGATGTGAAATGTACTACCTTTTCAATTCTTTTTGCCCGGATAAAAGGAGATCTTTTAGAATTCGCAAGGTCTTTATCGGCTATAGCGAAACTTGAATCAGGCGATAAAGTCTTGATTGCTGAGAGTTGCAGCCACCATCCAATTGAAGATGATATTGGCAGAGTAAAGATGCCGCGTTGGTTAAAAGATTATACCGGTAAGGATTTGTTGTTTGAGGCTACCGCCGGAAGGGATTTTCCTGATAACCTAGGAGAATATAAGCTTATTATCCAATGCGGGGGGTGCATGATTACTAGAAGAGAGATGTTATCAAGGATAGAGCGGGCAAAGACTCAAAACGTGCCAATTACTAATTATGGATTATGTATTTCATTATTAAAAGGAGTTTTAGAAAGGGTGATTTCACCTTTTGAAGATATTTTAGAGGCTTATAAAAAAGATAAAACAGATATAAGGAAGGAGGCGATAAAGTGAATACAACAGAAGCCGATATTAAAAGATGGGCCAAAGAGCGTATCAAGCCTGATGAGATAAATAAATATTTATTATCAGGGCAAAAACACTTTATCAATGAAGGTGTTATCAACAAAGCTTTAAATGAAAATAAAGCACCTGATAAAGCAAAGATAAAAAATATTTTAGCTAAGTCTTTAGCTGTTGAGGCCCTTGATTTTAATGATACGGCAGCGCTCCTTAATGTAGATGACCCCGGGCTTCTTGAAGAGATGCGCGAAGTTGCACTTAAGGTTAAATTAAAGGTCTATGATAACAGAATTGTGACTTTTGCTCCTCTTTATATGGGGAATAAATGTATTAATAATTGTCTTTATTGTGGTTTTAGACGAGATAATGAAAGCTCTAAACGCAGAGTTTTATCGAGTGAAGAAGTACGCCGGGAGACTGAAATTTTAGCCGGTAAAATCGGCCATAAGAGGCTTATTGTAGTTTATGGAGAGCATCCCGAGACCGGGGTTGATTATATGGTTGATACCATAAAAAATATCTATTCGGTTAAAGTTAAGACTAAAAAAGGTTTTGGCCAAATTCGCCGGGTAAATATAAATGCTGCTCCGATGCAGATTGAGGAATTAAAAAAATTAAAAGAGGTTGGTATTGGCACCTATCAAGTTTTTCAGGAGACCTATCATCAAGATACCTACCGGAGGCTTCATCCTCAAAATACCGTCAAGGGAGATTATCTCTGGCGTCTTTATACGATGCACCGGGCTTTTGATGCCGGAATCGACGATGTTGGTATTGGAACTTTATTTGGCTTATATGATTGGCGCTTTGAAGTTATGGGTTTGTTGGCTCATTCCCGGGAGTTGGAGCGTTGTTTTGGTATCGGGCCGCATACGATTTCATTTCCCCGGTTAAGGCCGGCTGATAATGCACCTTATACCAAACATCCAGCTTATACAGTGAGCGATGAAGATTTTAGAAAATTAATGGTAGTAATTCGTTTGGCTGTTCCTTATACCGGGATGATAATAACCGCCCGCGAGAGCGTTCAGATGCGCCGCGATGCTTTTAGGTTTGGCTGTACTCAAACCGATGCTTCAACCTGTATTGGGGTCGGAGGTTATGCTGAGGCAATGTTAGAACAACAAGGCAACCGCCAGCAATTTCTGCTTGGCGATAACCGTTCTTTAGATGAGGTAATACGCGAATATGCTAAGGCCGGCTATATTACTTCCTTCTGTACCGCTGGTTATCGTTGCGGCCGTACCGGAAAATGTATTATGGATTTACTTAGGAGCGGCCAGGAAGGAGTTTTTTGCAAGTTAAATGCAATACTTACCTTTCAGGAGTGGCTGGATGATTTTGCTACCCCGGAGACCCAAAAAGCTGGGGAAGAAGTTATTGAAAAAGAGATTGCCCAGGCTAAAGAAAAAGCACCTCAATTTTATCAGAAATTAATCGAGAATTATAAGAAAACAAAAGCCGGCCAAAGAGACCTTTATTTTTAAAGATGGATAAAAAAGAAATTCTTAAAATATTATCAAGTCAAGATGAGCCTTTTTTCCAAGAGGTATTTAAGAGAGCCCGTGAGGCCAAGCGCCAATATCTTGATAATAAAGTGTATTTTCGCGGGATCATAGAGTTTAGCAATATTTGCAGTAAGGATTGTTTTTATTGCGGAATAAGGAAGGGGAATTCTTATTTGAAGCGTTTCTGCCTATCAGAACAGGAAATTACCGAGACCGCTCTTTATGCTGATAAAAAAGGGTATGGTTCGATTATTTTGCAATCCGGTGAACGCTGTGATAGAGAGTTTATTGATTTTGTTGAAAGGGTGGTTAAGTTAATAAAAGATAAAACTAATAACCGTTTAGGGGTTACTTTATCTTTAGGAGAGCAAACCCCGGATACTTTTAAGCACTGGTTTGATGCCGGAGCCCACCGTTATCTTTTAAGGATAGAGACCTCAAATCAGAATTTATATCAGCGCCTGCATCCTAAAGATCATAATTATCAATATCGGCTTAAGTGCCTTGATTATTTGCGCAATATTGGTTATCAGGTTGGAACCGGGGTGATGATTGGCCTGCCTTATCAAACAAATGAGGATTTAGCTGATGATATCTTGTTTTTTAAAG
>CAZGLF010000025.1:0-16856 GCA_964526615.1 uncultured Planctomycetia bacterium | reverse complement strand
CAATCATACTCCTCCTGGTCAGCATACTCGGTTTCATCTTCTTCTGGGTCATCCAAATAAACAACTTCCTCAACTTCCACTGGGCTAAGATTAGTTATGCGTAATTCAGCATAACAACTTAAACAATCGATGATGTCTCCCACTCCTAAATCAGACTCCAGCTCAAACTTTTCTTTGCAGACCGGACAGTTAACCTGTTTGCCCATAGCAAACCTCCTTTTTTAGATGAATTGTTTATAACCCTATCCTGGAACTACGATAATTATGATTTGTTTTTTATTAATAATAGATTGTATTGGTTGGTAAATTGAAATTGAAAAATTATCTATTAGTAATTTTCGCTAATGCCTCCTGGCTTTTTAAAACCAATAAATAAGGAAACTGCGAAACTCTGGAAAGCTTAATTTTCTCCTTTAATACCCCCACCGAATTAAATCCTCTTTTTGTTTTTTTCAGGGCTAGGCTATCGAGATATTAAAAAATTATATCTATTTCTTCATTCTTATATTCCCATAGAAGATATACTCTTTTTTTATTTCGTTGTCAATATTTTTTTGTATTTTTTTTATAGACTCGAAAAGATTATAAGGGTTTTTATTGGGCTGCCTCAAGAGAATCAGCCTTTCTTTGAAGGTCTAATATCTTGGTAGATATGAATTTATTAAGGATACGCCTTTCGATGAAGCCGACCACCTTATTTTCTTTGGTGACTACCGGCAAATACTCCATATTATAGCGGTCAAAAAGCTCTTTCACCTCAGCAATTGAAGAGGAAGGATGTACCGAATCTACCGATGGCTGCATAAAATCAACTGCCAAAAGTAAATTATTGAGCTCATTTATCCTAAATAGGCTCTTTAAATTATCAACGGTTATGACTCCAACCAGCCTTTGCTCTTTGTCGACAACCGGATAATATAAATTAGGGCTGTTGCTAAACATCTCTAAAATCTTAACTAAAGACATATTTTTATATATTAAAGGCGGGGTCCGGTCCATAACGTCTTCGGCAACCATCTTGCCAACTAAGTCTTCCTCGGTAATATTTAAACCTACTTCACCGGCTTTACCAACTGCTATCTTAACAAAAGCCGGGCCTACAATTTCTAAGACAAAAGCAGTAGTGGTTATAATAATTACTATGGCATCCCCCATTACACCGGGAAAATAATTGTTGGCTAAAATTGACAACCCAATAGCGACCCCGGCCTGGCTTAATAAACATAAAGGCAGATACCTTCTAACTGATTTAGCCGCATTCGATACCCGGGCGCCTAAATTAGCACCGATAGCCTTACCTAATGTCCTTCCAACAAGATATACTGCACATAATATAATTATCGGCAGGGTTATGTTGGCTAAGTTAAGTTTGGCCCCGACTAAAACAAAAAATAAAACATATATCGGCGGAGTAAATAAATCAACCATTTTAAAAAGATTTTTACTTTTTATCGGGTTTAAATTAGCAACGATAACTCCCAAAACCATAGCTGCAAGAAGCATATCAACATGTATTGCTAAAGATATTCCGGCAACCAAAAGAACTGAACCGATAGAAAAGGTAAGCAGGCGGTCTTCTTCGGTATATTTTAATAAAAGTTTATTTAAAACTAACCCTGCAATAAAACCCAGTATTATTGAACCAAAAATCTCGTAAATTGGATTTATAAAAATCCTGATTATTCCGGCTTGAGAATTTCCGGTTAAAGTAGCGGCGATACTGGAAGCAATAGCAAAAAGCAATAAAGCCAAAGCATCATCCAAAGCCACTATGCCTAGTATGGTACGGGTTAAAGGGCCGCGGGTTTTGCACTCTTTTAAGACCGCAGTAGTTGCAGCCGGAGCAGTAGCCGAAGCTATGGCACCAAGCAAAAGGCCCAAGGCCCAAGCGGTACGCCAATCACCAAACAGCAAGGTCCCGCCAATACCCACAAAAAGAGTAACAGTCACAAAAGCTGCTACGCCTTCAAATAAAAGAATATTGATAAATTGGCGGCCATATTTTAGTAAAACATTTTTTTTCAATTCTCCGCCGATCATAAAACCGACCAAGGCAAGGGCAAAATAACTAAAAGGCTGTAAAGCCTTGACAATAGTGTGATCTACTATTTTTAAACCGGACTCTCCGATAAGAATTCCTAAAGCAACATAGCCAACTACTTTTGGAATATGGAGTTTTTGAAAAAGGCGCCCGCCGATAGTCCCGCCAAATACTGCTATTCCTAAGAGAAATAAAATATTTAAATGGACTAAAGAAATTTTATTTAAAATATCGCTAAAAAATTCTAACATCTAAAACCTCTATAAAGATTCTAACTCAAGATGTTTAATATACTTAAATGGTATAGTACAAATAAAGCCTTTGGTCTCTAAATTAAGTTTTTCTAACTCCGGGCTCTCTTGAATAGTTTCAATAAAATCATCTCGTTTTTCCTTGGGCTTTATAACCACAACAAATGCCATATCATAGGCCGTTATAAATTTACCCTTGGTAAGCAAAACATCGCTTTCCCCTCCGATAAGCCTTACTCCAAGGCCCTTCTCGCGTATAATAACCCCGCCGTTGATACCTTTTTTATTGGCAATCCCGGATAAAGCATCTATATATCTGGGGTCATTATGCATTACGATAACTAGCATTTTTACCTCCTTGGAAATAATCGAATATCTTACTCTCTTTTAAGACCGGGTCAAGTTAAATATTTTTATAAGGATTAAAAGATTTTAAAAAAGCTGGTATTTATAGGTAGTAAAATTACTTAAATCTTCGGTAACACTCTTCTTTTTCTTTATCATAAACCCTCAAAAGAAAGCTTGCGGTTTCTTTATCCAAGGGGCATCCTTCCTCAAATCCTAAAACCTTACAAGATTTATTCCAATTTTTTATATATTCGGTTTCGCTTAAATTAAGACACTTCTCTAAGCTTGATCTTACCTGATAAGGTTCAACCACAAACTTATAAAAAATTGCAATGCTTATGATCAATAAAGAAATCGCCAATAATATCTTAATAAATTTTGTAGCCATAATAATATAATTATAAGCTAATTCTTAAGCTTTGAAAAGCGCAAATTTTTTATGCAGGATAAATAAAGCCAATATGCCTCCGGCTAAATTAGCCACCCCTAAACCGGCAAAAAGGCCAACTAAATTACCAAGTAATGCTCCGGCTAAAGCAAAGGGAATATAAAATGCAAATATCCTAGCCAAATTCAGAAAAATCGCAATATAAGGCTTATTAACGGCATTAAAAACCGAAACCGCCAAAAAGCTTGCTCCTTTTAAACCGTAGCTAAAAGGTACTATCCAAAGAAAATAAGTAATATACCTTGAGACTAGGGGGTCTTTACTAAAAAGGTCACCTAAAACCGGCGCTAAAAATAAAAATAAGATAAAAAACCCTAAACCCCAATAAATAGAAAAGATATTAGCGCCTTTTGTAGCGTCTTTTACCCGGTCGAATTTTCTAGCACCCCAATTCTGCCCGATAAAAGGAATTAAAACCGCTGCCAAAGCCATTATCGCTACAAATACAAACATCTCGATTCTAATCGCAACCCCTACTGCTGCAACAGCCGGTGCTCCGAACCTTGAGACTAAACGCATAATTATTGCCATAGCCACCGGTAATAAAATTCTTGAAGCCGCCGAAGGAATACCAATATAAAATATTTGCCTTAGTGAATTTTTAAATTCGGCCCAGGAAGGAAAAGATAAATCAAGTAAATGCTTTTTATAATGCAATACATAAAGTGAAATGACCAAAGAAAGAGCCCGGGAGACTATTGTTGCTAGGGCTGCACCGGCTAATTCAAGCCGGGGGAATATCCATAATCCAAAAATCAATATTGGGTCAAGTATTACATTTAAAATCATCGAGATAACCATTATCACCCCGGGTAAAAAAGTATCTCCTGAGGCTCTAATTGCATTATTACCAACCATTGGAACAACCACAAAAGAAACTCCTAAATACCAAATAACCATATATTGCTTAATTAACACCAATATGTCTTGATCGGCTCCCAAGAGCCTAAACATCCAATCCATAGTAAAAAAACCTAGAATACTTAAAGCTATTACTACCAATATCGATACGAAAAGGCTATCGGTGGTTAAACGCTGCACTTGATGCCTGTCCCCTCTGCCAATCGCCCTTGAAACAATTGATGAAGTGGCTACTCCCAAGCCTAAGGAAACCCCGACTACCAGCATAACGACCGGAAAAGTAAAACCCATAGCGGCTAATTTTTGGGTCCCAAGACGGGAGATAAAAAAAGTATCCACCAGATTAAATACCACCATCGAAAATAAACCGAAAACCATAGGCACCGTGAGCCTAAAAAGTTTATTCGAAATTGATCCGTGAGTGAGGTCAAATTTTTTATCCATAAATAATGGCTTCATTATAACACCTAATATTTCACTAATCTTAATTTATCTAATTATTTATTTAATAACCTTGGCATAGATAATACTTTCTGATATACTAAAAGTATAATTTTTATAAACTTCTAAAAAAGGAGAAATCGTGAAAAAATTAATTTTAGCCTTCATCTTATGCTCAATGTTATTTATTCAAGGTTGTGCTCTCTTAGCAGCTGCGGCATCAGCAGCGGCCGGTTATGCCATAACTCAAGCTTTCGATTAATTCTTAATAAAAATAAACCCTACGACTTTTATTTATCGTAGGATTTATAAGTTGCAAGCTATAGCCTTTATTATTTCTTTAAAAAATCTTAATCCTATAAATTAATTTCCTTTTTAATTGGCTTTTTTATAGGCAGAAATGCTGACTAAACCTCTTTCTTTATTTATTCCGGCCCCAAAGGCTCGGGCATCAAATTTATCTTCAATAAGTAATTTTGCTTTATCACCCCTAACCTCTTGTAGTTTATAAGTAATCGTCACATGATGGCCGTCAGAAAGTATGCAACCCTCACCCGGGCCAATAGTAACTGAATCAGCCATATTGTGATTAGCGTCAAACATCCCTAAAAAAGGGCCGGCATCACCAGAGATGCTGTCAAAGAGAGTTATGGTTCCATCTTCATTGATACTTAAAGAATAAACCCCCCAAAGATATCCTGTTTCTCGGGCATAATCAATAGCATCATCATAAGACTTTTTTTCTTTAGCGTAAGATGAATTAAATATTAAAAAACAAGATAGCATTAAAATTATATACTTCCTTATAAAATTAACCATCATATTGTCCTTTCTTTAAATCTTTTTTTCTTAACAAGGCGGGTAATAAAATTATTTAATCTCTCAATTTCCATGAAATTTATTATACCATCTCTATTTATTTTAGACAAAATAAAAATACCCTACGGTTATTTAACCATAGGGTAATAAAATTTATAATGTTAATTTATAAACTATCTTTTATAAATCACGGTTTTTTCTTCTTCCGGAGTCTCGTTAATTCTATCAATAAGGTCTACTGTTTCATCATTGGTTATAAGAAAAGACTTAACCTTTCTGCCTTGAGCGCTTTCATCGACAATCGCAACGCAACCGGATAATAAAAACACCGCTAACAATAAAGAGATTAACTTCAACATAATACCCCCTTTATTTTCTTTTAATCTAATTATACCTTTTTAAGGGGAGCTGTAAATAGTTTTATAAAGAAAAACCCCCGGGACTAAATTAAATCCCGGGGTTTCCTTATATTCTTGGTTGCGGGGAACGGATTTGTATGCAATCTTCGACGAAGTCGAAGCTAGGGCGAAGGCCTATTATTGCATCCAAAATTGTTTTGCATAACAAAAAAGGCTTACAGATATTACCTGTAAGCCTTCATGTTATATTCTTGGTTGCGGGGAACGGATTTGAACCGTTGACCTCAAGGTTATGAGCCTTGCGAGCTACCTGGCTGCTCCACCCCGCGAAAATTCTTATTATTTTTAAAGAACATTGGGTTGTATTTTAACAATTTATTCTTCAATGTCAATTACTATTTCGTCTTCCTTGGCAATTCCCAAACTCTCTCTTGCTATTCTTTCATAAAGATAAAGGTCTTCGCCAAGAGGCTTTAGTTTTTCTTCATAATCTACTATTTCTCGCTCGAGTTCTTTATCCTCTAAAGTAAGGCTTATATTCTGCTGTCTTAGTTTCTTGAGCTTTGCATAGTTTGGAAAATATATCACCGCAGCAAATATGCAAATAACTACAAAAATAAAAAGAAACTGAACCCACTTAATCTTACTTATACGGAAAAGCTTTTCCACCATAACGGGCTTTTTTGCCTAACTCCTCCTCAATTCTCAATAACTCATTGTATTTAGCAACTCTATCGGTCCTGGATAAAGAACCGGTCTTTATCTGGCCGCAAGCTTTACCAACTGCAAGATGAGCAATTGTAGTATCTTCGGTTTCACCGGAACGATGAGAGATTACCGAAGTATATCCGGCTTTGGTTGCCATATCGATTGCTGCAATAGTCTCAGATAAACTTCCGATTTGATTAACCTTAATTAAAATTGAATTGGCAATTCCTTTATCAATTCCTTCTTTTAATCTCTTGGTATTGGTGACAAATAAATCATCTCCGACTAACTGGATTTTTTTACCCAATTTTTTAGTCAAAAGGGCCCAACCGTCCCAATCGTTCTCATCTAAACCATCCTCAATCGAAATAACCGGATACTTTTTAACTATCCGGGCATAAAAATCAACCATCTTGGCAGCATCGATTTTTTTACCCTCAAAGATATATTTACCGTTCTTATAAAATGAACTTGCCGCAGAATCCAGAGCTAAAGCTATTTCTTTACCAGGCCTATAACCAGCCTTCTTAATGGCTGCGATTATTAATTCCAATGCCTCTTCGTTACTCTTTAGGTTAGGTGCAAAACCGCCTTCGTCGCCAACTGAAGTCGATAGTTTCTTTGACTTTAAAATTGATTTTAAAGCGTGAAAGGTTTCGGTTGCTGCCTGAAGAGCTTTGCTGAACTTAGTAAAACCTAATGGCGCAATCATAAATTCCTGAATATCTAGGTTATTATCGGCATGCATGCCGCCGTTTACAATATTCATCAAAGGAAGCGGCAGCAGATTTGCTTTAGTCTTTCCTAAATACTTATAAAAAGATTGATTCTTTGAAACCGCTGCTGCTTTAGCAATTGCCAAAGATACTCCTAAAATAGCATTTGCGCCTAGTTTTGATTTATTAGCAGTACCGTCTAATTCGATTAAAAACTTATCGATTTGTTTATAATTAGCCTCTTTTCCTTTAATTTTGGGAAAAATCTTTTTATTAACATTGTTAACTGCCTTTTTTACACCTTTTCCTAAATAACGGTTTTTATCTTTGTCGCGTAATTCAAGGGCTTCAAATTCACCGGTTGATGCGCCGGAAGGAACAATTGCCCTTGCAAATGAGCCATCTCCCAAAACGACATCTACCTCAATTGTCGGATTTCCTCGTGAATCCAATACCTCTCTTGCTTTTACTTTTTTAATGCTTGCCATTTATCCTCCTTTTACTATAAAGTTAACCTACTGTTTTCCTAATATAGTTTATCTTTAAAAACTTTTTCTAATTTTTTCTTACCCAAAGTCATGGCGAAACGGATAAATCCTTCACCGTATTTTCCAAAACCTACCCCCGGGGTAGCAACAATATTTTTTTTAGTGAGCAAAAATTGGGAATATTCCATCGAAGATTCAAATTTCTCCGGTATCTTAGTCCAGACATAAAAGGTAGCATCTGAATAAATAGTTTTAAAACCCTGTTTTTTTAAATTTTTTACAAATAGGTCTCTTCTCTCTTTAAAAGTCTTGCGTAATTGCTTGACGTAATCTGCTTCTTCCTCAAGTGCCCAGATAGCAGCTTCTTGAACTGCACCGAAAATCCCGGAATCAACATTGCCTTTTACTTTCAAGAGAATCCTGACTAAATCCGGATTTCCGCAAGCCCAGCCAATACGATACCCGGTCATTGAAAAGGTCTTAGATAAAGAGTGAAACTCTAAAGCTACCTCTTTGGCGCCCTCGATTTCTAAAATACTTTTTGGCTTTTGATTAAAGTAAATTTCCGAATATGCGTTATCATAAACTAAGATAATGTTATACTTTCTGCAAAACTCAACTATTTTTTTTAAAAAATTCTCTGGTGCCAAAACAGTAGTCGGGTTATTGGGATAATTTAAATACATTAACCTTGCTTTGTTGCGGATTTGGACTGGGATTTTCTCTAAATCCGGTAGAAATTTATTTTCCTCCAAAAGCGGCATCTCATACAAATTACCGCCGGCAAATATCCCTGCTCCGCGGTAGCCAGGGTAACCCGGCGAAGGTATTAAGACATAATCTCCGGGATTAACTACCCCCAAGGGGAAATGTATCAACCCTTCTTTGGAACCAATCAAAGGAACAATTTCTTTATTTTGGTCTAAGGTTACTCTAAACCTTTTTTTAAACCACCTCTTTATCGCAGCTCTTAGGGCAGCTTTTCCCTGATCAAGGGCATATTTTTGATTTTCTTTTAGTTTGGCTTTACTAGATAAGACTTTTGCCAGAGCTTTAGGAGCCGGGATATCAGGGTCACCAATACTTACATCGGTAAATTTGACTCCTTTTGCCTTTAGCTCGGTCTTTACTTTATCAATCTCGGCAAATAAATATGGTGGCAGGCGTTTTAACCTCTTTGAAAAATCATACATAATAAGTCTCCTTACAAATTAGAATAACACATCTTCCATTGAATATAACCCAGCTGGTTTTTCAACAACCCACTTAGCAGCCAAAAGTGCTCCTTTGGCGAAAATATCCCGGGTCTTTGCACTGTGAGAAATTTCGATTTTATCAACGCCGCTTTCAAATGCTACTTTATGGTCGCCAACAATCTCATTTTCTCTTATTGCGTTTATATCTTCATTTTTTACATCAAAACCTTGGGAATTTATAATCTGGGCCATCTTCTTAGCGGTCCCTGAAGGAGCATCTTTTTTATGAACATGATGGGCTTCCTCCATATAAACCTTATAACCGCCTAAAACTTTAGCCGCATCCGATAACAACCGAAATACTAAATTGACCCCGACACTCATATTAGGTGCAAAAACCACTGCAATATCCCTTGCTGTCTCGGTAATCTTTTCCTGCTGGCTCTCATCTAATCCAGTTGTCCCAATTACAATTGGTTTCCTAAATTTTACCGCACTTTTTAGGTGTTCTAAAACCGCAGTTGATGAACTAAAATCAATTAAACAATCGCAATCAGCAATTTTTTCCAAAGAAGTAGTAATTGCTACCTCCTCAATGATTTTCCCAGCATCGCAATGTCCGCTTCTTTCTAAACCAAAGACAACTTTAAAATCCTTATCCTCTTTAGCCAAACGGATTATCCGCTGACCCATTCTGCCTCTTGCGCCACTAACACCTAACTTAATCATATAAAGTTTAACCTTCTATTAAACGGTATTTTACCAATACCGATTTAAGTTTTTCAAGGTTTGAGTCGTTCATCCTATAAAGCGGTAACCTTAAATAAGGTTCTATCAGCCCCATCAATCCCAGGGCTGTCTTTGCTGGTATTGGGTTGGTTTCAATAAATAAAGCTTTAATTAATTCATAAAGACCAAACGCTTTTTCTCTTGCCTGGGCTAAATTCCCTTTTAGGAAACTATGAATAAAATCATGATTTTCTTTTGGTACTATATTAGCCACTACTGAAATCGCTCCCCTGCCGCCGACTGACAAAATCGGTAAAGTCAACTCATCGCTGCCGGAAAAAAGCATTAAATCCTCATCGGCCTGGGCTATTATTTTTATAATCTGATCAAGGTTGCCGCTGGCTTCTTTTATCCCCACGATGTTATTGCAATCATTATATAAACGAAGAACTGTTTCCGGTAAAATATTACTACCGGTACGTGAAGGGACATTATAAAGGATTATCTCTATCCCAACAGTATCAGCTATGGTCTTAAAATGCTGATAAAGCCCTTCTTGGGTCGGTTTATTATAATAAGGGGTAATAACTAAAGCATAATCGGCTCCGGCACTCTTAGCGTAGGCTGTTAAATCTAAGGCCTCCTTAGTTGAATTCGAACCGCAACCAGCAATTACCGGTATTCTTTTATTTACAGCCTTAACCGTTAAATCAATTAATTTTTTATGCTCATCGTGAGATAAAGTTGCACTCTCACCGGTGGTACCGCAAATCAAAATAGCATCGGTTTTATTATCAATATGCCAATTAATTAAATTTTCCAGGCTTTCCTGGTTAATTTCCCCATTTTCCTTAAAAGGTGTTACTAAAGCGACTATACTTCCTTTTAACATATATCCTCCTGCTTATAATACGTCTTTATCAATTAATAATAATACCGTCTATATCGGCTTTGTCAAATAAATAAAGCCTTCGGCAAATGAGAAAATGCTAGTAAATTAAGTAAGGGTGCCTTTAAAAACAAAGTAAGCATTTCCGCAAAGCCAGACATCGGATATCCTTCTGCCAAGAGTAAAAGATATTTTGAGAACCTCAGAACTCTTGGTTTTTACTGACACTTCTCTTTGAAAAGATTTATTTGGGCAAGAATTTTCATTTTTTAGGCTATAAATAATAGCTGAAGCAATAGAACCGGTACCACAAGCTAAGGTCTCTCCAACCCCGCGTTCATAAGTCCTTATTTTGATAAAATTTTTCTTTGCTACTTCTATAAAATTAACATTGGTGCCCTGAGGTGCAAATTTTTTATGATACCTTATTTGGCTGCCGATTTTATCAACATCGATATTATCTAAACCCTCTACCGGAATAACTACATGAGGGACCCCGGTATTTAAATAACTCACATACACCTTATGGCCTAAAACTTTAAGCGGCATATCTAATTTTATAGCGTGAGGGTCTGAGACCTTTATCTTAACAAGTGCCGACTTATCTTTTGGCTTAACACTCGATACTTTAGACTCAATAATCCCGGCTTGTGTTGCAAAATCAAGTTTTTTTATTCTTTTTCCTAAATACTGACTAGCCCAAAGCGCACTACACCTTGCACCATTTCCGCACATCTCAGCTTCCGAACCATCGGCATTAAATATCCGCATTCTAAAGAAAACTTTCTTGGAAGGTTCTATCAATAAAATACCATCGGCACCAACTCCTAGTTTACGGGGGCAAAATTTACGGGCAAGGTCTTGATAAAACTTTGCCGGCTTTTTTCTTTTTTCTCCTAAAGTACTTATTAAGATGAAATCATTACCCGATGCCTGTAATTTAAAAAAATCTATTGGCTTCATAATATTTTGATTATATGATAATTTCTTCCTCGACTAAATCCTGATAACTCTGGCGCCTTCTAATAAGATAGGCTTTGTTGCCTCTCACCAGAACTTCGGCAGCTTGAGGACGGGAATTGTAATTTGAACTCATACTAAAACCATAGGCTCCGGCTCCAAATACTGCTATCTCCTGGCCTTCTTCGGCCTTTAGGTTTCGATTTTTTCCTAAAAAATCACTGCTTTCACAAATCGGACCCACTACATCGGCTAATTTAGCTCCTTTAACCTTACCTTTACTTGGAGTCAAAGGCATAATTTTATGATAAGCACTATAATAAGAAGGCCGCATAAAATCATTCATTGCAGCATCAACTATGATAAAATTCTTAACCGGGGTGTTTTTTACATATAATACCTTAGCAGCCAATACCCCGGCATTACCCACGATAAATCTTCCCGGCTCAAGTACTACTTTTAAATTTATCTTCTCTAGCAAAGGTAATACTTTTTTAGCAAATTCTTGAGCGGTCTGAGGCTTTTCCTTATCATAAACTATCCCTAACCCGCCTCCGATATTAAGATATTCTAGCTTTGCTCCTTTTGAGGATAGATATTCAATTAAAGATTTAGCTTTTTTTATTGCATCAACAAAAGGCTGGGATTTGGTAATTTGGGAACCAATATGCATATGAATACCTGCTAACTCTAAATTAGGATATTTACTTTTATCGGCAAAAATACTTTTTATAGTCTCACTATCGATACCGAATTTAGTTTCTTTTTTACCGGTAGTTATATAGTGGTGGGTTCCCGGTTCAACATCGGGATTAAACCGAAGGGCGACTTTAGCTTTTTTATTTATTTTTTTTGCTACTTTCTGGATATGTACTAATTCAGGAACTGACTCCACATTAAACATTAATATCCCATAATTTATTGCATCCCCGATTTCAGAATCAGTCTTACCCACTGAAGCATAAACTATTTTTCCTCCTTCACACCCGACACCTTTTGCCCGGTATAATTCGCCCCCGGAAACTATATCTAAACCAGCCCCTTTATCCTTTAGGATTTTTAAAATTGAAAGGTTAGAATTAGCTTTTACCGAATAGCAAATAAGCGGATTTACTTTGGAAAAAGCTTTATTTAATTTTTCGAAGTGCTCAAGGATAGTTTTAAAGCTATAAATGTATAAAGGTGTGCCGAATCTTTTAGTAAGATTTGAGACTTTTAAGTTTTCACAATATAAGGTATTATTTTTATAATTAAAATAATGCACTTTGATTTACTTATTTTTTCGCGGCTTTTTTTGCTGAAGACTCATATTTGTCCGACAAAGACTTTTTCGATGAAATTGCATATTGAGGATTCATAACACCTATCACTGCTTTATGTGAAAGCTTTCTGTGAAAACTCTTTAATTCCTTATCAGGCATCTCTTTTATCTTTATATTTTTATCTTCCGAATACCTTATTAGTTTTCCGATTATCTTATGAGCATCGCCAAAAGCAACTCCCTTGGTAACTAAATATTCGGCTAATTCAGTAGCATAAAGCTCTTCATCCTCTAGGGCTTTTTGGATATTTTCTTCTTTTAGCCTCATATTGTCTATTAATTTTGTCATGATTTTAAGTTCTTCTTTAACTATCTCAACCGATGAAAATAAAGGCTCTTTATCAAGCTGCATATCCCGGTTATAAGTTAAAGGTAAACCTTTCATGGTGGTTAAAACCGCAATTAAATTGCCGTAAACCTTACCAGTGCTTCCTCTTGCTAACTCTAAAAAGTCGGGGTTCTTTTTATGCGGCATCAAAGAAGAGCCAGTACAAAATTCTTCCGGCAAATCAAAAAAAGAAAATTCTTTGGTAGAATAAAGAATAAAATCCTCAGCCATCCTTGATAAATGCATCTGGATAATCGATAAAATACTTAAAAATTCAATAACAAAATCTCTGCTGGCTACATTATCCAGAGAATTTTTTACCGTCTCTGATTTTGAATGCCCCAACTCTCCTTTGGTTGCAGCGATAAATTGTTTTATTGCTTCGGTATAGGCCGATTTTGGTATAGCTGAACCGGCTAAGGCACCGGAGCCGACATAAATCGAAGATTTCTTTAAAAAAGCATCAAACCTTTGAAAATCTCTTTCAAACATACAAAAAAAGGCATCGGTATAATTTAAGAAAGACACCACCTGAGCTCTTTGAGTATGCGTATAGCCGGGAATAAAAGAATTTCGGTATCTAATCCCAAAATGATTAAGGGCGGCTAAAACTGAATTTATCAACCCTAAAATATAAACCCCTTCTTTATAGCAATACCACTTCTCATCAAAAGCAACTTGATCATTCCTTGACCTTAAAGTGTGGAGTTTTTGGGCTAATTTACCGACCTTTTTGGCAACTCGGTTTTGAATTTCAGTATGGATATCTTCAGAATTAGGGCTAAATTTGAATTTAAAATCTTTTACCTCTTGGAATATTTCTCCTAAAGCATTAATTAATCTTTTTGAGTCGGTTGCGGTTATAATGTTTGCCTCTCTTAAAGCATTTACATGGATTATTGAGTGATAGATATCATACTCAACCAACTTATAATCATAATGGATAGATTTCTGAAATTGAAAAAAATCTTCATCTATTTTCTTCTTAAATCTTCCACCCCATAATTTTTTAGCCATATCTCTCCTTTTAATAGGTTTTAGAATGAACTTAACTTATATATATTTATGTAGGCACTTTTTACAGTTGCCTCGATTCTTTTATTACCGTTTAGGGCACCTTTAGTAGGTACGCCCCTGATAAAAAACTGCCAAGGTTTAGCATTTAAATATACACTTCCTGAACCATCTACTTCTTCATCTACAAAGCTGCCGTCACGTTCCATAAAACTTGCCCCGGCAACCGCAACCGCATCAGTTTCATTTACCATTATTTCCTGAATCAAACGATTGCTGTCTCCCCTTCGATAACGGCATTGCAATCTTAATCCTTCCTCGGCATTGTCATCGATTTGGACTACTGCTCCCCATTCGATAAAATAAATTCCTCTTCCAGTATCTTCGGTACCAAAATCAATTTTTATACAATTATCATCACTACAAAAGGCCATCGCCTCAGCGCATGACCATTGAGGAATTCGTTTCCAAGAACCAAAATTTTTGTGTTTGCCGGCAGCAGTTACCTTATAAAACGGAAAATCTGCACTTACGGCAGCTGAGGCAACGATCTCATAATCATCGGTTTCCATAGCCTTCCAATTTGAACCATCACAGACAAAAACGTTTTTTTTGGTGCTATCATAATACATCATTCCTTCACTTGTATTATTACATGCCGTAGGAGCACTACTTTGAGGTATATACTTTAAGGTGCCGGTTTCTAGATTTTTATAAACCCCATAAGGTGAGGGATAATAAGTTGTTACTGTTATTTGTTCACTAGATTGTGAAAAAATATCCGGCACTAAAATAAAAGCAAAAAGGGAAAAAATCAACGCCGAAAATAAGATAATTTTTTTCATTTAATATCCTCCTATTTATTCTTGCCGATAAAAGGCATTGCCCAGATATTTATAAATCCTTGGGCCCAATCTCGATTGAACTTATCCTTTTTGCCGTAAGTTGCCAACTCCTTACTATAAAGAGAATTTTTCGATTCTCTTTTCGAAATAATAATATTGCCTTTATATAATTTTAAAGTAATTTTGCCGGTAACTCCTTTTTGAGTTTCTCCGATGAAGGCATCTAAGGAGTCTTTTACCTTTGAAAACCATAAACCCTGATAAGACAGTTGAGCATATTTTAAACTAACTATTTCTTTAAAATATAAGGTTTCCTTATCTAACACCAAGTGCTCTAACTCCTTATGGGCTTTATACAATATCCAGGCAGCAGGCGCTTCATAGTTTTCTCTTGATTTTATACCTACGCTTCTATCCTCTAATAAGTCGGTTCTTCCAACTGAGTGCTTACCCCCGATTTTATTTAATTTCTCGATTAGATCAACTAAATCAAGCTTTTGATTATTTAATTTCACTGGCTTGCCCTTATCAAATTCAATGTTTATAGTCTGTGCCCTCTGTGGGGCTTTTTCCAAGCTTTGGGTTAAAATATAGGCATCTTCTTTGGGTTCGTTCTTTAGATCTTCAAGAATCCCGGCTTCAATGCTTACTCCCCAGATATTCTTATCGATGCTGTAGATTTTTTCTTTAGTAGTTGAAATCGGAATTTTATTTTTCTTAGCATAAGAAATTTCAGAATCCCTTGATGTCAATTCCCACTCTCTCAACGGCGCGATTATCTCTAATTTAGAATCAAGGCTCTTAACCCCGACTTCGATTCTTACCTGATCATTGCCTTTAGCAGTACAGCCGTGAGCAACATACTTAGCCCCTTCTTTTCTTGCAATATCAACTAAGTGTTTAGCGATTAGGGGCCTGCCTAAAGCTGTACTTAAAAGATACTTTCCTTCATAGACCGCACCGGCTTTAAGTGAATTGAGGATATATTCATCGGCGAATTCTTTTTTTAAATCCTTTATGTATAACTTTTTGATACCGCTTTTTTTTGCTTTCTGCTGGAGCTCTTTCGGGCTGAATTCAGAACCCAAATTAGCTGAGAAACAAATTACCTCAAAGCCCTTTTCTTGGAGCCATTTTATACAGCAAGAAGTATCTAATCCGCCTGAATATGCAAGAATTACTTTTTCCATCTTAGCTTATCTCTTTAAAGTATAAGTTATTATTGCTTTTGCAGCATGCAACCTGTTTTCTGCCTGTTGATATACTACCGAATGCTCCCCGTCAATAACCAAATCGGTTATTTCCTCTCCTCTATGTGCCGGCAAGCAATGCATAACTATTGCGTCTTTTTTTGCCTGCTGTAAAATTTTATCATTTATTTGGAAGTTTTTAAAAGCTTTTTTTCTTTTTTCTTCTTCGGCTTCTTTGCCCATTGAAACCCAAACATCAGTATATAAAACATCCGCCTCAGCTGCTGCTTCTTCAACTGAAGTAAATAACTTTATCTTGGCTTTGGAAATTTTGGAATAATTGTCAGCTTCCTCTAAAACCGAATCCGGCGGCCAATATCCTTGGGGTATCGCTAAATTCAACTTACCCCCTAATATCGAAAAAGCATATACTAGCGAATTGCATACATTATAGCCGTCACCGATATAGGTAACTTTCTGGTTCTTTATATCCCCTTTAATCTCGCTAATGGTAAAAAGGTCGGCTAAAGCTTGAGAAGGATGAAGAAAGTCGCTTAAACCATTTATTACCGGTATTGAAGAATTTTTAGCAAAATCTAAAATATTGTCATGTGAGAAGGTTCTCATAACCACAACATCTAAATATACCGATATTGTTCTGGCAACATCTTTGATTTCTTCTCTCTGGCCGAGCTTTATCTCCTGTGGGCTATAATATATCGGATTAGCCCCTAACTGGGATGCTCCGATATAAAAAGCGGTTTTAGTTCTAAGAGATGACTTTTCAAAAATAAGGCCGATTGACTTTTTCGAAAGAGAATCCCTTGATCTCTCCGGAGATTCTTTCATCATTTGAGTTAAATCTATTAACTCATTCAATTCTTTTGATGAAAAATATTTTAAT
>CAZGLF010000024.1:0-18821 GCA_964526615.1 uncultured Planctomycetia bacterium | reverse complement strand
TTTCCATCTAAGCCGATTGGAACCTCACGTAGAAGAAAATATCGCAAGGCATCTGCCGCCAAAGATTCCTGGCCCTGAAAATACTCGCTCAATATCGAAATCAACTCTAAAGGATTAACGATATTACCCCTTGATTTAGACATCTTCTCCTGGCCGATTTTCCACCAGCCATGGGCGAAAACAGTCTTTGGCAACTCTAACTCAAGGGCCTTTAGCATTATCGGCCAAAATATCGCGTGATGGCGCAAAATATCTTTCGCCATAAAATGAATTTGAGCCGGCCAAAGCTGTCCAAATTTCTTTTGGTCCTCTTTATACCCGGCTGCACTAATATAGTTGAGTAAGGCATCAAACCAAACATAGACTACATAATTATCGTCTAAAGGAAAATCTATCCCCCAGGAAAGACGTTTCTTGGGCCGGGAAATACATAAATCCTCTAAAGTATTATTCTTTAAAAAAGAAGCTACCTCATTATATCTGGTCTTGGGTTTTACAAAATCCGGATTTTCTTCTAGATATTGCATCAACCAACCCTGGTATTTAGATAATCTAAAAAAATAATTATCCTCTTCTAGAATCTCTACCTGACGCTTACAATCAGGGCACACGCCGCCGGCTTCTTTTACTTGGGTCTCGGTCCAGAATGCTTCACAGGGAACGCAATAAAAACCTTTATATTTTTCCTTGTAAATATCACCATTTTTATGCAATTGAGTAATTACTTCTTTTACTATCTTTATGTGAAAGTCTTCGGTTGTACGGATAAAAAAATCATAATCAATATTTAGCTTCTTCCAGAGCTTTTTAAAATTTTCAACTACGATATCAACAAATTCTTTAGGCTTTTTATCTTGGGAAGCTGCTACTTTTCTAATTTTTTCACCGTGCTCATCGGTTCCGGTTAAAAGAAAAACCTCTTCTGAATTCAATCTTCTAAAGCGGCCCATACAATCGGCAATAACATTAGTATAAGCATGGCCGATATGCGGGCTTGAATTTACATAATAGAGTGGTGTGGTTAAATAAATCTTACTCATTGTTCTTTTTCGCAATAAGAGACTTTTTCTATCCGGCCGTCTTCTAATTCGACATAGACCAGGCGTTTTAAAACATTTACCGAAATAACTTTACCCTTGCCTTGAGGGGTTTCAACACTTTGGCCTTCCTTAGGTAAGCCTTTTGCCAGTTCACGGTAATTCTTATACTCATAAAATAAACAACACATAAGACGGCCGCAAATACCGGAAATCTTACCCGAACTCAAGGGCAATCTTTGCATCTTTGCCATCTTCATGCTTACCGGTTCAAAATTCTTTAAAAATCTCACACAACATAATCCTTGTCCGCAAGGGCCGACCCCGCCAAATATTCTAGCCTCATCTCTAACCCCGATTTGACGCATTTCAATTCTTATCTTAAATATCTTAGCCAACTCTTTCACTAGCTCCCGAAAATCCACCCGGCCCTCGGAGGTAAAATAAAACACGATTTTTTTCTTATCAAAAGAATATTCAGTGTCGACTAATTTCATAGCCAGTTTATACTCTCTTATCTTACGCGCACACAAACGCATTGCATCTTTGGCTTCTTGTTTGTTGGTTTGAATCTGCTTTTTATCTTCACTTGCGGCTTTTCTTATTATCTTTTTTAATGAAGAGTGCTTGTTCTCACATTTTGGTGGAAGTTCTTGATCGTTAACCTCTATTACTTCACCGTAATCCAGGCCTCGGTCAGCCTCGATAATAACATAATCATGAACTTTGACATCCTCATTGACCTTATAAGTCATAAGTTGTCCGGCTTCTCTTATCCGTACTAAAGCTATCGGCATAATTAACTCCTATATTTTTAACCTTATTAGATTTAAGGCTAGGTTCATATTGATAGTGCGGCTAGCACCGTAAATCTTTAAAATACCCTTTAAAATATTATATATTTGGCCATTACTGTAAGAATTTAAGATTATCTCACACTCTCTGGATTCAGGCAAATGCTTATTTGCCTGGCCTCTCTCAACCAATCTATTACGTAAAACAACGATCAAAGTCCATAAAAACGAGGAAAAATTACCTCGGTCACGAAATCGTAAATCCTGGCCCTTTAAAAAACTGTAAACCTGATCCAGATTATCTAATTTTAGTTTTTTATCTTCAAAGGGTAGAAAGATTTTCCGACAGCGTGAAACTATTGTCGGTAGAATTCCTTCCAATTTAGAGGTAGATATTATAATAAAAGAGTTATTTGGCGGCTCTTCTAAAGTCTTTAAAAAAGCGTTAGCAGCCGAAGGTGAAAGTGTTTGGGCATCTTTTATCCAGAGAACCTTTCTCTTTAACCTAAAGCTTTTTAAAGATAAAGCTTTTATTGATTCGCGAATTGATTCAATCTTAGTTGTAAGCCCTTGGGGCTCAACGATAAATAGATCAGGGTGATTATCCTCAGCCATTCTCTTACAATCCCAGCACCGGCCGCATCCGGATTCATCTTCCAAACAAGTAACTAACTCAATAATATCTTTGATTAAGGAATCATCCTGACCGATGAAAAGATAAGAACTGCCTAATTTATCTTCTTTTTTTAAAATCTGAAAATACTTTACGATGTCTTGGCGCTGGTTCATTAAAATTATTATCTTTTACTTTTATTAAATATATACTTATCCAAAACTTCATCCACCCGGGGGTAGATATCATCTAACCTGCCCTTAGCATTAAGTACTTTTATTCTTTTTGGGTATTTTTTGGCTAATTTCAGGTAACCTTTTCTTAAATCCTGATGGAATTTAAACGGTCTTGATTCGATACGGTCTTTATTTTTAAGACGCGCCAGGCCGTCTTTAACCGGTGAATCTAAAAATATCGTTAAATCAGGCTCAACCCCCAATGAAAACATCTTAACCGAATCCTCAGCAATCTTACCTAACCCTAAAGCAAAACCTTGATAAACCAAGGTTGAATCAAAAAACCGGTCACAAATTATATAATCGTAATTTTTTAGGTCTTTAACTAATTTTTCCTCTATCAATTGAGTCCTGGCGGCTAAATAAAGTAACAATTCGGTATGTTTAGATATTTTTTTATTCTTCCGATCAAGTAAAACGTCTCTTATCTTCTCTCCAACCTCTGTTGTTCCAGGCTCCCGGTATACTTTTATTGATGACTTTTGTTTTTTAAGCTTTTTATGGATATACCTTAAAACACTGCTTTTGCCGCTTCCCTCTAATCCTTCAATAGTTATAAAAGTTGCTTTTTTTCTCATATTTTTTTGCGCCAGGTAGTTCCTTCTTTAGCATCTTCTAAGATGATACCTTTTTGCTGTAATTCTTCTCTAATTTTATCGGCCGCTTGGTAATTTTTATTATTTTTGTGCTTTAGTCGAAGTTGAATTAATTTTTCTACTTCTTCATTAGAAATTGAATCAGTTGTTTGAATTGCAAAATCAAAAATAAAGATATTAACTATATCGTTAAAAACCTCTCCCAAGGCAAAGATGTCAGCGAAATTTTTATTTTCTTCTTCGAATAATTTATTTATACTATTTAGCAAATCAAATAATACTCCCAAACCCTTTGGCATATTAAAATCATCATCCATAGCTTGGTTGAATTTATCTCTGAATTCATCGGCTATTTTAGAAGATTGAATAGCTTTTGGTTTCTCCAATCTCTGGATTTTATCTTTTAAAATGACCAGCCTCTCGTAGGCCTTTTTAACCTCATCCATCCTCTCCCAGGAAAAATCAATCGAGCTTGAATAATGAGCCTGAAGATAAAATAATTTTAGTACATCTGCCGGATATTTTTTCAATACTTCTTTAATGGTATAGAAATTACCCAAAGACTTTGCCATTTTTTGGTCTTCAATAGTTAAGAGGCCATGATGCAGCCAATACTTTGCAAATGGTTTCCCGGTTAAGCTTTCGGCTTGGGTAAGTTCATTTTCATGGTGCGGAAAAATCAAATCCCTTCCTCCGCCGTGGATGTCTAAAGTATTAACACCAAGATATTTCTGACTCATAACTGAGCATTCGATATGCCAGCCCGGCCTGCCCGGCCCCCAGGGACTCTCCCAAGAAGGTTCACCTTCTTTAGCTTTCTTCCAAAGTGCAAAATCTAAAGGGTCTTTTTTAGCTTCATCAGAATTTATCCGGGCTGAACTTTGCATATCATCGATACTTTGTCCGGATAATTTTCCATAATCTTTGAATTTTCTAATCCTAAAATACACCCCGCTTTCGGTCTCATAAGCGAAACCTTTTTCGATTAAGCCCTTAATATAGGTGATCATATTATCGATATTATCAGTTGCCCGGGGTTCGCTATCAGCCTCACCCACCCCTAAGGCTTTTAAGTCCTGTTGATATCTTTTTATATATTTATCAACCAGTTCTTTCCACCCCACTCCTAATTCATTAGCCCGCTTGATTATTTTATCATCGATATCGGTAATGTTGCGGATAAAATTAACTTTATAGCCCTTATAACTAAGGTACCTTCTGATAACTTCAAAAATATACAAGCTTCTGGCATGGCCGATATGGCAATCATCATATACCGTAACCCCGCAGGTATAAATATTGACCACTTCCTCTCCTAAAGGGTTGAAATCTTGTTTTTGCTTACCTAGGGAATTATATACTTTGATATTTTTCATTTTCTCTTCATTAAAAGGTTAACAAAACAACTTATACTTTTTTTAGGCCCTAAAATTTCTAAACCTTCTTTTGATTTCACTTTTAGATTAACATCTTCTAGCGATAAAAGTTTTTTCAAAGATTTTACGATTTTGGCTTTATGCTCTTTTAAAGGCGGCTTATCGGCAGCAATTACTATATCGACATTTTCAATGCTAAATTTATCTTGGATTTTTTCTAAGATAAACTTTAAGATTTTTTTACTGTCGATATCCTTTGATGTGTAAGAGTGCGGCAGGAAATAATCACCGATATCTCCCAAACAAGCCGGCCCGGCTATGGCATCACTTAAGGCATGCAATATGACATCTCCATCAGAAACTGCTTCAATACTATACTTACAGGGAATCTTTACCCCCCCTAAGATAAAATCACCTTTTCTTTGGGTAATTCTATGGACATCAAAACCAAACCCCACGCAAAAACTTCCTTCGAACAAAAGTTTAGCTATTTTTAAGTCTTGAGGATGAGTTATCTTGAAATTATCCGGGCTAGATTCAACCACTTTTACCGTTTCCCCTAAAGCTTCAACCATGCTGGAGTCATCGGTAAATTTTTCCTTACCGAATTTTTTATAGGCCTTTAAAATTAATTTCTTCTCAAACCCTTGAGGAGTTTGGGCTAAAAATATCTTCTTACGTTCTAAAGTTTCCTTCACATTTTTATTTTTAACAAGTTTTACAGTATCAACCGAGGGCATTGCTGCAATTAACGCCGGGTGTTTTTTAAGCTCGGCCAGCATTTTCGAGATCAACTTCTTATCCACAAAAGGCCTTGCTGCATCGTGGATAAAAACATGGCTGATTTTTTTAGAAAGAGCCGATAAACCATTGTGCACTGAATCTTTTCTTTCCTCGCCGCCTTCGACCAACTTCAAACGCTTATCTTTAATAAACATCTTAGCCAGCCCAAAGTGCGCCTTTCTCAAAACCAAGACTATCTCTTTTATCTGGCCAAAATCCGCAAAGGCATCGAAACTGTGATAAAAAATCGGTTTATCAGCTAAAACCAATGAGGCCTTATCCTGATTCTTTAATCTCTGCCCCTTGCCGGCACAGACAATCACTACTGCGGGATTAAAAGCCATAATAATTTAGCAAAAATAAATTAATTATTAACCAGCTTGGTAAATACAATTCTTCCGCTTGAACTCTGCAAAACAGAAGTAACCTCAACTAATACATTTTTACCGATAAGCCGGCGTGAATTCTCAACCACTACCATAGTTCCATCTTCCAGGTAACCAATAGCCTGGTTGTGTTCTTTACCTTCTTTAATTAATTTTATCGAAAATCTCTGCCCGGCAATAAAAGTCGGCTTCAACGCATTAGCAAGGTCGTTAATGTTTAAAACCTTAACTCCTTGAAGCTGGGCTATCCTATTTAAATTGTAATCGGTGGTTAAAACTTCGGCATCTATTTCCTGGGCTAACCTTACAATTTTCTCATCAACACTTTTTGCTGACTCAACCGGTTTATCAGATATTTGAACCTCAATATTGGATTCTTTCTTTAAAGAATGTAGGATCTCGATGCCTCTTTTTCCTTTTTGGCGCTTCATATGGTCGGTAGAATCAGCTAAAGCATGAAGCTCATTTAGTACAAACCTGGGAACGATAAATTTTGCTTCAACAAAACCAGTCTTAACTATATCTAATACTCTACCATCGATAATACTGCTGGTATCAACTACGATAAAACCTTCACGCATCTCCTGGCGTTTAAACTTTACATAAGGAATAACTAAGTTAAATTCATCTTTACCCTTAATACCTAAAGTTAGCCCCAGATAAACAAAAATAAAGGTAATAAATATCTTGATGTTGTTAATAGCCGTCTGGCTTAGCTCCTCGTGCAGCGGAAATTGATCCAAGGTTGCCCCAACTATCCAGGCAATAATTAACCCTAATATTATTCCGAACACCGCGCTGGATAGGCCTTTTAAAGATGCTCGACGGGCAAGAGCTTCGAATAAAACTATAATTATCGCAAGTACAAAACCGCCAACAGCAAATAATAAGGCATTTTGTCCACCGACTGAATATCCTATCCCGCTAAAGATCAAAACAAATAAAATTCTCAAAAATATTAAACTCCACATAAAAAACCTCCTAAATAAAAAATAAAAAATTACTTAAAAATTTTCTTAACTACTTCTTTTAAAGAAGAAGACCCGGTAATATTAAATTTAAATTTCTTATCCACCTCCTTTAGGTTAATCTCAGGAATAAAAGCATTTTTAAAACCTGCCCTCTCCACTTCTTTTAATCTTAAATTTATATTATTTACTCTTCGTAACTCTCCGGCTAAACCGACTTCGCCGATGAACACCGCGCTCACCGGCAGCTCATTCTCTTTAAAGCTAGAAATTATCGCCATAATCGCACCTAAATCCGCTGCCGGGTCATTTATCTTTAAGCCGCCGGCAACATTTAAAAATACGTCTTGGTTTGAAAGCGAAATTTTTAATCTTTTCTCAATTATCGCAATCAATAAAGAAAACCGGTTAAAATCAAAACCCAATGCCCTTCTTCTGGCTACCCCGAAACTGGCTTTGCTAACTAAAGATTGCAGTTCAATTAATATCGGGCGCAAGCCTTCAATTGCTGATATAACGCAACTTCCGGAAAATGATTCGTTCCGATGAGGCAAAAAAATATCACTGATCTTTTTAACTTCAACCAAGCCGGTTGATTTCATTTCAAATACCGAAATATCACCGGTAGGGCCAAATCTATTCTTGATTGAACGCAATATCCGGTAATTTGAAAGCATCTCTCCTTCAAAATATAACACACAATCTACTATATGTTCTAATAACTTTGGCCCGGCAATTGCTCCTTCTTTAGTTACATGGCCAACTACAAATATTATCACCCCCAAAGCCTTAGCTATCCGGGTAAGATAATCAGCACAACCTCTTAACTGGTTAATACTCCCCTTTGCTCCTTCAAGGCCATTAGAAGAAATTACCTGTATTGAATCGATAACCACAAATTTATAGCCGTCGTTTTTAATATATTCAAAAATTTCCTCTAAACTGTCTTCACCAACTATATATACTTGGTCTAGCTCTTTACCTCCCAACCGCTGGGCTCTTAGGGCTATCTGTTGAGGAGATTCTTCAGCACTAACATATAAAGTTTTATCCTTTAAGGCTAATTTAGAACTAACCTCTAATAAAAGGGTAGACTTACCTACTCCCGGGGCTCCGCCGATAAGTACAATCTCTCCTTCAACTAAGCCGCCTCCCACAATTCGGTCAAACTCACCAATTCCGGTAGTTATCCTTTGGTAATCTTTTTTCCGAATATCTTTTAGGAATTTTGGAGGAACTTTTTTTTGAGCGACCGGGGCTTTATCCTTTGAGGGCCTCTCCTGAGTAAAGGTTTCCCAACCGCTGCAAAGAGGACACTTGCCTAACCACTTAGCCGATTGATATCCACAATTAGAACATGAAAACATTTTATCTATAGATTTTTTGGATTATAAATTATGAAACCGCTGACTTTAATATAAAAATCTATAATCCTTACAATAATTACCTATTTTTTATCGGGTTTATGCAATAACTTCCAAGGATGAGCTTTTATATCAGCGATAAACTCCTCGGTTGTCTTGTATAAAGAATCATCATATAAAAGCTTTCCAATGGTGCCCTTTTTATCCTTCATATCCGCAGAAATACTTTTTAAATCCGCGGTTATATTTTCAATATTAGCTAAACTATTCTCAAGCGATGTCTTTATCTTACCTTCTCTTACGAACTCACTAACCTCTTTCATTGTTTTGTTGAAACTAGCAAAAACGTTAAAAAGCGGAATTGGAGAAACACCTTCGATGATATCACCGTCGGCAATATAAGCTGTTGACACCAGGGGTGGATCGATTTCTAAATATTTCTCCCCAAATAAACTCAAGCTGTTAATAAAAAAATAAGAATTCTTGGGTATTTGGATGCCTTTTTGAACTTTAGCGTAAACATAGACTAAAGGCCTATCCTTTTCCTCTTTGATTTCAACATTTCTTACCTCTCCGACATCCACACCGCAAAAACGCACCGGAGAAGAAGGGCGCAGGCCTTCAGCAAAATCGAATTTTACCGTTATAAGATAAGTACCTTTGAAAATATTGACTTCTCTTATTGAAATAAGGGTAAGAAATAGTAATAAAAAAGCTACCACAAAAAAGATACCCACTCTTATATAGGTTGTACTTTTTTTTCTGTCCCACAAATTCTTTGGCATTTAAATACCTCCTTAAATAAAACGTTCTATTAAACTTCCATTTCTTTTATCGGCCCGCCGGAAGAACCTTCTAAAAACTGTTTTAGTCTCTCATCCTCGCTATTATCAAGATCTTTTTTATCTCCTTCAAATATTATCTTTCCCCCAAGCAAAAATGCCAGCCGCTCCGCTATCTTAAGCCCCACCTCTAAATCGTGAGTCACGACTAAAGATGTTATCTTAAGGCGCTGGTGCAGGTCTTCGATTAGCTTTACTACCTTATCCACCGCGATTGGGTCAATTCCGGTTGTCGGTTCATCATAAATAATAATCTTGGGATTATAAATTATTGCCCGGGCAATCGCTACCCGCTTTCGCATCCCTCCGCTTAACTCATAAGGATAATTGTCTTCTATTCCTTTTAACCCTACTAAGGCTAAAGTTTCTGTAACCTTTTGCCGGATTTCTTTTTTCTTCATTCGTTTATGTTGTTGTAGAAAAAACCCTACATTTTCCTCGACAGTTAGAAAATCAAACAAAGCACTGCTTTGAAACACCAAACCAAATTGCAGCCTTACCTTCTCTAATTTATGTTTGGGAAGCTGGGTTATATCAACACCGTCAATAGCTATTGTCCCGGAATCAGGCCGCAGGAGGCCGATAATATTTTTTAAAAGAACGGTTTTGCCGGCACCGCTTCTACCGATAAGCAAAAAAGTCTCTCCCTTATTAACAGTAAAGTTGATACCTTTTAATACCTGTTTATCCCCAAAAGACCTATAAACATCTCTTAATTCTATCATACCCATGTAAAATAAAATAATGCTGTTAAAATACAATCAAAAATAATAATCATCATAAAGGAACGCACCACCGCGTGAGTAACTGAACGTGATAAATCAGTAGTTGAAAAAGGACGAAACCCTTCATAACAAGATATAAAAGCAATTATGCTTCCAAAGGTAATGCTTTTGGCAAAACCGCTTAAGATATCTTTAAAGCTTAAAGCATCTAAAGTCATTCTAAAGTATAATCCCATCGGTATTGCGAATTTACTTGAACCGATAACAAAACCGCCGACAATCCCTAGGAAATCAGCATAAATTATTAATATCGGCATCGATATCAATAAAGCTATAAATTTCGGCACCACCAAATAATCTATCGGCTCAACGCCAAATGCCTCGAGAGCATCGACTTGTTCGCTTATCTTCATTGAACCAATACCGGCAGTAATTGAAGCTCCGCTTCTTGCGGCAACTATTAAAGCTCCGATTACCGGGCCTAACTCACGAACTAACGATAAAGCAACCAAAGTTGCAAGCTGAATTTCAGAGCTGAACTGCTGAAGTTGATAAGCGGTCTGAAAAGCAATTATCATCCCGATAAAAAAGGCTATCAAAGAAACTAACGGGAAACTATCCATTCCGACAAAGATTATTTCCCGAATTATTGCTTTAAATTTTCTTCTTTTGGTAAAAATTCCCCAGAAGATATCCTTAATAAAAAAACTAATTCCGCCTAAATAGTGAAACAGCTCTTCTATTTTTCTAACAATTTCCATTAAAAATCCCGCCTTTTTTCTAAACGCAAGGTAGTTTCTTCTTCATCCATTTTAAAACGTAAATATTTATCATCTTTAATATTATACCTCAATTCGGTTAACGGTCCGGAATGAACACCTTCTTTTGCCGGGCTTCTCAGATAAACATCGATTTTTTCATCGACATTCTTTTTTAAAGTTATATCTTCCCCGCTTTCGGAAGATACCTGCCACCGGTCAATATACATCTTCTCTAGATTATATTCGGCTCCCGGCATAATATTGGAAAAATCTCTCAAATCAAGCTTTCCCTCAACCCCTAAAGTAGTACCGTCATGCAATATAACTTCTGAATCGGTAACATTTAAAACCGGCGGCTTACCAAAAAAATCTACTCGGAAACTGCGAAATTCCCTCCCGCGATAAATGCCTTCTTCAACCACAAAATAACCGCTAACCGATGCATTATCGATAAAACCCCAAGTTTTTACATGGGCTTTAACTTGGCCTTTCAAAAAGCCGGCTTTCTCAATCCAGGAAGCATCGATATTTAAATTAACCTCAAGGTTCTCAATATTGAAATCACCTTTGATTTCAAATTGAGGCATCTTGATATAATCGATAAGTATCAGATTTGCGCTTTTTTCTAATTTAGCTTTGACTGATGATATCATACGGTTGCCAAAAATAATATCTTTACCTTCCAGCCCGTATTTCAAAGAACCTGCTTCTTTAACTATTGTAAAGGAAAAATCGGCATTTAACAAATTTCCTTTTACATTGAAATCGTTGAATTTTAACCTTTGGTTGACTAAATCAAGTTCAATAGAATTTTCACAATAGACAAAGCCCAAAAATATAAAATTAGAGATTGTCAGAAAGAGAAAGACGTAGATAGCTTTTCTCATTCAAATTTTAAAATCTCTCCCTTTCGTGTGATTTTTATTTTTTTAAAATCTCCCTTTTCTTTGGCTTTTATCTCTTTAGCAAAGGTTCCTTTAATGATATCCTCAGCCAGAGGATCCTCTAAGAACCTTTGAATCACTCTTTTTAGAGGCCTTGCCCCAAAGACCGGGTCAAAACCTTTTTCAACGAAAAAGTCTCTTGCCTTAGGCGTCAAAACTACTTCAAAGCCCTGCTCTCTCAAACGTTCATTCACGTAGTCTATTTCAATATCCACTATTTTATTTAAATGTCCCTTATCAAGCGGCCTAAACACTGTTATCTCATCCAAACGGTTTAAGAATTCCGGCTTAAAGGTCTTTTTTACTTCCTGCATCAAAAGGTCTTTCATACTATCATAACTAATATCTTCACTTACTGCCTTAAACCCTAGAGAACCTCTTTTTCTGATAATTGAAGCTCCGACATTTGAGGTCATAATAAGAATGGTATTTCTAAAATCTACCCTTCTTCCATAACTATCAGTCAATCTCCCTTCCTCTAAAATCTGCAGAAGAAGGTTGAAGACATCAGAATGGGCTTTTTCGATTTCATCTAAAAGAATTACCGAATAAGGCCTGCGCCTTACTCTTTCGGTAAGCTGGCCGCCCTCTTCGTAACCGACATAACCCGGCGGTGCGCCAATTAATCTTGAAACATTAAATTTTTCCATATACTCACTCATATCCAATTGAATCAATGCTTCTTCATTACCGAACATAAATTCCGTCAATGACCTGGCTAGAAGGGTTTTTCCGACTCCGGTTGGCCCTAAAAACATAAATGAACCGATTGGGCGACGCGGTTCTTTTATCCCAGCCCTTGCCCTTCTTACTGAGCGAGCAATAGCCTGAATTGCTTCTTTTTGGCCAACGACTCTTCCCGCTAACTCTTCCTCTATCTTTAGTAGTTTTTGAGATTCTTTTTCTTCTAAACGGTAAATCGGTACTCCGGTTATTTGTGAAACTAACCTTGCAATTTCTTCTTCACCGACCTCCGGTATGATTTGGTCGCGTTTCTTACTCCAATCCCGGCGAAGGCCTTCTAATTTTAACCTTAAAGTTTTCTCTTCATCTCTCAACCGAGCGGCTTTTTCAAAATCTTGTTGCTTAATTAAAGCTTCTTTCTCGGTAGTAATATTTATTATCTTCTCATCTAATTGTTTGATCTCCTTTGGTGCGGTCAAAACTGCCAAGCGTGACCTTGCCCCGGCTTCATCGATTAAATCTATCGCTTTATCCGGTAAAAATCTTCCTGAAATATACCTTTCTGATAACTTCGAAGCAGCTCCTAAAGCCTCGGGTGTAAATTTAACTTTATGGTGTGCTTCATACTTATCCCTTAAGCCTTCTAGAATTTGTATGGTCTCCTCAATACTATTTGCCTCAACGAATATCGGCTGGAACCTTCTCTCTAAAGCAGCGTCTTTTTCAATATGTTTTCGATATTCATCCAGTGTGGTTGCGCCGATACATTGTATTTCTCCTCTTGAGAGGGCCGGCTTTAAAATATTAGAAGCATCGATTGCCCCTTCTGCTGCCCCGGCTCCGACTAATGTATGCAACTCATCAATAAAAATTATTACATCTTTAGAGCGTTTTATCTCCTCCATTACCGCTTTGATTCTTTCTTCGAATTGTCCGCGGTATTTGGTTCCGGCTATCATTAAAGCCAAATCCAGTACCACTATTCTTTTGTTTCTTAAGAGCTCGGGAACATCACCTTTTATAATATCCTGAGCCAAACCTTCAACTATTGCAGTCTTACCGACTCCGGCTTCCCCTAATAATACCGGGTTATTTTTGGTACGCCGTGAAAGCACTTGGATAACTCTTTCAATCTCCATCTTTCTGCCGATAACCGGATCAAGTTTTCCTTCTTTGGTTAACTTAGTTAAATCCCGGCCAAAAGAATCTAAGGCCGGTGTTTTAGATGCAGCTTGGGCCTGGCCTTGTTGAGTATTGCCATGAGGGTGTGCCCCGCCGCCGCCCAGGAGTGCAGAAACTTCATTCTTAACACTTTTTAGGCTTACTCCGGCTGAAAAAAGCACTTGTGCGGCAACGCCTTCTTCCTCACGCAAAAGGCCTAAAAGAATATGCTCGGTCCCGATATAATTATGGCCAAGGCTTCTTGCTTCTTCGGCGGCAAGCTCTAAAGCTTTTTTTGCTCTTGGCGTAAACGGTATATCTCCTAAAACCGAACCCACGCTTCCTGCTGAAACCAATTTCTCAATTTCAATGCGTAACCTATCAAGGTCAATTCCCAGATTCTGTAAAACCGCACAGGCTACGCCTTCACCTTCACGAATTAAACCCAATAAAGCATGTTCGGTCCCGATATAATCATGATTAAATCTTCTGGCCTCTTCTTTGGCTAAAACTAAAACTTTTCGTGCTCGCTCTGTGAATCTGTTAAACATATTATCCCCCTAATTCTTTTCTTAAAATTTCTGCTCTTATATAGTCCCTTTGATTCTCTTTAAGAGATTTTGATTCTATTTTCTGTAAATGCGCCGGTTGGATAAAGACAAATAACCGGTTAATCAACTCTTTAGGGCCAAATTCTCCCTTGAATTCGTTATCTTTAATTATACCCAAATCTAGGCCTAAAGACAAGATAGAAAGATGGCCCATCGCTTCTTTAGTATTAATTAAACGGCTATTACGTAAAATTCCCAATGCCCGCCAAATACTATCCTCTAAGCTGACTTTATGTTTTCGCATAAGGCTCTCTCTGGCACTTATCTCTTGCTCTTTCACCTGGTTTACTACCCCGATTAAATTATCGATTATATCAGCCTCTGAAACACCTAAGCTAACCTGATTTGATATCTGGAAAAAATCCCCTAAGGCTTGGGTCCCTTCACCAAACAAACCCCGGGTTGCAAATGAAATCCTCGCCAAAAGCTCTAATATCTTACTTATCTTTTTTGTAAGAATAAGTGCCGGCAAATGCAGCATACAAGATGCCCGCATTGCTGTTCCAACGTTAGTCGGGCAACTGGTCAAGAATCCAAAATCCTCGAGAAATGAAAATTTCAGTTTTTGTGATAATTCATCATCGATTTCATTAATAGTATTCCAGCAACTTCCCAAATCAAACCCTGAAGCCATAACCTGTGCTCTGATATGGTCTTCTTCATTAATCATTATCGATATATTCTCATCTTTAGAAACTAAAAGCCCTCTTGAATTTAGCAAGTCTAAATGTTCCCGGGAAATCAAGTGGCGCTCCAACAAAAGCTGGCCGTCTAAAGGCTCTAACTCATCCATATTAATAAAAGTGGTTTTGTTAAGCAGCTTAGATGATTTTTTAGCTTTAAGAATTTTATCTAAAACCTCTTTTCTTTGCCTATCTTTAACCCGGGCCGGAAAGATAAAGCCTGAAAGGTTGCGAGCCAAGCGGATTCTTGATGAAAATACAATGTCAGATTCTGGCCCCTTAGCGCTCAACCAACTATTTTTGTTGTTTAGCAATTCTTCAAACATCTAATTATTAGGATTTTTTCTGGTTTGCCTGTTTTTTAAACTCTTCAATCTGGTCTCTTAATTGAGCTGCCTCTTCATACTCTTCCAATTCAACAGCTCTTTTGAGGCTATCTTGCAGCTCTTTTATTCTGCCCTGAAGAAGGGCATTTTTATCGGTATTGAACATAATCTTTCCATTATGCTTGGCCGATCCGTGGACTCTTTTAAAAAGCGGCATTAGTTTGCTGCGGAAATTAACATAGCAATCCTGACAACCCAGCCTTCCCTTTTTTTGAAAATTTTTGTAAGTTAACCCGCAATTTGGGCAAACTAAGTTCTCTTGCTCATCTTTAACCATACCTTCGGCAAGCCCGCCAAGAAAATCTGCGATATCAAGCTGTTTATTTAATTCCTCGGCCTTGGCTTGGGCGCAGGCCTGACAGAGATGAGTCTCAACGGTTTTACCTTCAACCACCTCAGTAAGATGTAAAGTAGCTTGATTTTTATGACAGATATCGCACAACATTTTAGTTTATTTTTTACAAACTATATTTTTCGCCGTCGGTCTTAGTCAATCTTCTAAATTCTTTAGTAATAGCTTTAGTGATTTTACCGGGCTTATTATTTCCGATTTCCCGGCCGTCAACTTTTACCACCGGAACAATTTCAGCTGCGGTCCCGGTCAAAAAAGACTCATCACTGATGTAGACCTCATGCCGGGTTATCACATGTTCGTTGGTTTTTATCTTTAGTTTTCTGGCGATATCTAATACCGCATCCCGGGTGATACCGCGCAAAGTTCCCATACATTGAGGCGGAGTGAAAAGCTGGCCGTCTCTGACTATAAAAATATTATCACCGGTACACTCAGCCACATAACCCAGGTGGTCTAACATCAAAGCCTCTTGATAACCACAATTTATTGCCTCTATTTTGGCTAAAATATTATTTAGATAATTAAGGGACTTGATTTGAGGATTCAGGGCCTCGGGGATATTTCTGATTGTGGGAACTGTAATAATATCCATACCGTTATCATACAACTCTTTGGGATAAAGAGTTATCGTATCGGCAATTACCACCACAGTCTCATTACCCTTACATTTTCTAGGGTCAAGGCCAAGGTCTCCTGAGCCTCTTGAAACCACCAATCTTACATAACCGTTTTTTATCTTATTAGCCTTTAAGGTCTCAACTACAGCTTTAGTTAATTCTTTTTTGCTCAACGGCACCCTAAGAGAAATTGAACGGGCCGATTCATATAAACGGTCAATATGTTCTTTTAGTTTAAAGACTAAACAATCGTAAGAACGGATACCTTCAAAAACCCCGTCACCGTATAAAAACCCATGGTCAAAAACCGACACCTTGGCATCTTTTTTATCAACTAACTTACCGTTTAAATATACCTTCATAGAACCTCCTTAAATAAAAATAGAATTAATACTTTTAATTATCTATTCGGCCGCTTTTAATCTGAAAACTACTTTTTGCTCTTTTGGCCAAATCTAAATTATGAGTCACTAGAATAATTGTCTTTTGCTGTTGCTGATTTAATTGTTCAAGTAAGCTAACCACCCTTTCCTGGGATTGCCCATCTAAGTTGCCGGTTGGCTCATCACAAAGGATAACTTCAGGATCATTAACTACTGCTCTTGCAATAGCAACTTTTTGTTTTTCGCCGCCGCTTAATTGAGAAGGGTAAAATTTAGCTCTTTTCTCTATGCCTAAATATTGTAACAACTCTTGGGCCCTTTTAAAAGGGGATTTTCTTATCCCAATTTTTAAGGGTAAAATTATATTCTCTAAGACATTTAGCTCTTCAATTAAATGGTAAAATTGAAAAACAAAACCAATATGTTTGTTTCTCCACCAGGATAGGTTCTTATCCCTTAGGCTATGGATATTTTGGCCTTTGAAATTCACCTGGCCCTGGCTGGGCTTATCCAGCCCGCCTAAAATATGTAAAAGTGTCGATTTGCCTGAGCCCGAAGGCCCGACTATCGAAAGATAATCTCCTCGATTTAATTCAAAAGAGACTTTATCCAATGCCCAAACATTCTCCTGGACACTCTTGTAAACTTTCGATAACGATTTAATTTCAATTAATTTACTCATATCTTAAAGCATCTGATGGCAACAACCGGGCAGCCCGGGTCGCCGGCAACAAACTAAAAATATAAGATAAAACTATCCCGACTGAAACAATTATCAAGGTATCCGGATAATTTATTGCAACCGGCAGGCTTTCGATAAAATAAATCTCCTGCGGCAATTTTATAAACTTATACTCCTCTAATAAATAACATAAAAGCAAACCCAAGCCAGCACCGCTTAGGCTTCCAAAAACTCCTAAAAGCAATCCCTGAAAAGTAAAAATATTTTTGACCTTACTCTTAGTGAAACCTAGAGTTTTTAAAATTCCGATATCTTTGGTTTTCTCAACTACTTTTATACTCAAAGTCGCAAAGATATTAAAAGCAGCTACTAAAATAATTAAACTTAAAATTACAAACATTGTTATCTTCTCTAACTCCAAAGCCGAAAACAATGCCTTATTGGATTCGGTCCAGGTTATCACAAAAACGCCGGTCGGATACTCTTTTAATATTTTTTGTTTTACCTCAGAAGCTTTAAAAGGGTCATCAATCCTAACCCCTAAAAATAATAGGTAATTTTTTGAAAGGCTTTTAGCTAGGTCTAAATCAGCAATTAAATAGTTATTATCAATATCATATAAACCGATATTAAAAACCCCGCGGATTCTCTCAGTCTGCAGTTTTAGGTCTTTTTTTAAGGGATAAAATTCTAATTTATCTCCAATAAGAAATCTCTCATTTAACCCCTGGCCGATAAAAAATCCTTCTCCCTCTCTATCTTTAACAATATATTGCTGAAAATTATCTTTGGTCTTTGGATCTGAAAAATCCATCCCTTTTACTACCAAAGGCAAGACTAAATCATCGAATTTGCCAAAAACTTGGGTCTGTAAAAACAAAGAAGCATTTTCAACTTCCGGAAACCGGCTTAAATCATCTTTTACCAAACCAAGGATTTCCGGTTCAACACTTTCAACCATCAAATGGGGATTAAAACGCAGGAGGCGCTCGCTTAATTGCTGGTCAAAACCGTTCATCACCGAAATCACCACAATTAAGGTTCCAACACCTAAAGCAATACCCAAACAAGCAATAATCCCGATAAAGGAAATATGCCTTGCTCTGCCTCTAAAGAGATATCTTTGGGCCAAATACAGTTCAGCTATCATTCGCCAGATTTTTAAGGAGAGGAAATAAAATTACGTCTCTTATCGACGGTTGATTGAGAAGAATCATTACCAGCCTATCCATGCCGATTCCTAAACCAGCAGCCGGGCACATCCCGTATTCAAGGCTAGTTAAAAAATCATTATCGATTTTTTTGGGAAGCTCTTCTTCGATTTCCAATTGTTTAGTGAAGCGTTTTTTCTGTTCTACCGGATCATTTAATTCTGAATAAGCATTAGCTACCTCTAAGCCGGCAATAAAAAGTTCAAACCGTTGGACTAAATCCGGGTTGTCTTTTTTCTTCTTGGCTAAAGGTGATGTCCAAGTGAAAAAATCAACGATAAAAGCCGGTTTATCTTTAGGATAATTCTTCTCGATTAATTCCTCGGTAATATTTAAAATTTGGGAACGGGTTATTCCCTTTTCTAAATTTAGTTTTTTACTGATTTTCTTAGCCATCTCATCTTGAGAATCACTTGCCTTTATACCAAACTCTTTTTCAAAGAGCCCGGCAAAAGAAATTCTCTGCCAAGGCGGGGTAAAATCAATTTTTCTACCCTGATATTCGATAATTAAAGAACCATTTATCTCTTTTGTCAAATAGCTGCATAATTCCTCGCAAACCTTCATCATATATTCATAATCCTGATAAGCACAATAAGCCTCTAGCATAGTAAATTCCGGAT
>CAZGLF010000023.1:5796-19200 GCA_964526615.1 uncultured Planctomycetia bacterium | reverse complement strand
GGTATTCATCATAAACTATTAGCTAATTCGGCGGCGTAGCTCAGTCTGGCAGAGCAAACGGCTCATACCCGTTGCGTCGGTGGTTCAAGTCCACTCGCCGCCATAATAACTTATAATTATGATGATTATTTAGTTAATCAGGAGGATGAAATGTCAAAATCAATCAAATCAACAAAAACCGAACAAAATCTTTTAAAAGCTTTTGCCGGAGAGTCCCAGGCAAGAAATCGCTACACCTACTTTGCTAGCGTAGCAAAAAAAGAAGGGTACCAGCAAATTATGAATATTTTTTTAGAGACTGCTGAAAATGAAAAAGAGCATGCAAAGGTGTTTTTTAAATTTTTGGAAGGCTCAGATGTGACAATAACTGCTAGTTATCCCGCCGGCGTTATAAGCGACACCAAGAGTAATTTAGAAGCAGCAGCTGCCGGCGAAAATTTAGAGTGGACTACTCTGTATCAGGATTTTTCAAAAGCCGCCAAAGATGAAGGATTCCCGGAAGTAGCAAGAGCATTTGATCAAATCGGAAAAGTTGAAAAATTTCACGAATCCCGATATAGAAAGTTAGTCGAAAATATTAATAACCAGGAAGTCTTCAAAAAGAAAGAGCCGGTTAAATGGCATTGCGCTAATTGCGGATATGTTTTTGAAGGAACCCAGGCACCTAAAGAATGTCCGGCTTGCAAACATCCACGGGCATATTATGAGGTTTTAGCAGAGAACCTTTAATGGTAAGAATAACACAAATAATTTTAGTTTTATTAATTCTTCTAAGCATTGTGTATGCTCAAGAAACTTTAACTGTAACAACTTACTATCCTTCCCCTTATGGAGTTTATAAAACTTTAAGGCTCGCCCCGAGTGATGATATAAGCCCCAGTAGTATGTGCTCTCAAGGCGGTGAGATGTATTATCACCGCACGAGCAACCAAATATATTTTTGTAACGAAGCCACTTTAAGATGGCAGGCTTTGGGAAGCAACTGGGAATATTCAGCCGGAGCGCTTTACCCCAAAGATGATGATGCTACAGTGGGAATAAAAACTGATTCTCCCGACAACACTTTTGCTTTAGACGTTAATGGAAAAATAAAGATGCTTCAAACAGAAGCCATAGATGCCCCAGAAACAGCTGTAACAAAAAAATATGTTGACGATAGACTTTTGTTTGAAAAAAACGAAGGTGCTTGCCCTGATGGTTCTCAGCCGGTAAAAATTAAATGGAAACAGAAATGCTGCACATCCATTCCTTGTAACTGCTGTACCGCAGTAACCGATTGGGTTGAGCATGATGACCCGCCGCCTACCTGTGGAGGAGGTTGTTGTGTCGCCGATCAATATTATTCGGTTTGCCCCTCAGCATCAACCACAACGCCCTAAACCTTTTTTAGCCAGGATATTTACAGAGGCCTTTTATATAGTATAATTAAATTAAAGAGAAGGCTAGAAATAGAAAGGGGAGGTGTGCGTGAAAGATAAATGCCCGCAATGTGGGAGCGAGAAAACCATAAGAGGGAGAGTATTCAATCAGCCTGACTATGTAGCCCCGGAAGCTTTTTTCAGGCCCAGAGATTTAAAGCCATTTTGTTTATTCGGGATAAACGTAAGAATTAAAAAAAATGATTTTTGCGGCTGCGGAGAGTGCGGCTGTGTTTGGTCTGAGATAGACCCCGAGCAATTAGAAAAAATAATAAAGAGCAAAGGTAATATTGCGGCGAAAAAAAGATTAGGCTTAAAAGGGGAGTGATCTATGCCAGCGAATTTTAATATCGAAGCTTTTAAAGATTCTTTTCTAACATATCTAAATCAGATATTAAACCTTGAATTTGGATTTTTCAATCCAGTATTTTGGATATTTATACTAGTGCTTTTTCTTATAGCGATGAGATATTGGAAAGCTAAAAAGGCACTATCTTTTTGTGCAACGATAAGCATTATATTACTGTTAACTACCAAAGCAGAAAGGTTTTTAGCCAAAGTACTCTTTCAGAACGGAGAAATATTTGAGCCGATTATAGTACGCTTGTTTTCCGGGGTAATCTTGGCCGGGGTAATTCTTTATTTTATTTTTATAAGGGGGCAGGATTAGTTTTGAGGCAAGGGGTAAGAAAAATATTTTTTTACCTTACCTTTGCGGTTCTGGGTACCTTTTGGGCCGAAGTGGTATCAACCAATCTCCCTACGGCCTTACTTAATCCTTTTTGCTTACTGGCTTATGGATTGCTGTATGTGTTTTTTCTGGATCTACTTATGCGCTGGGAGGTTAAAGACCTTAAGATTTGGTATCTTTTTGGGGTCTTAGTTGGCTTTATCACCGAAACCTACGTTGCAAAAGTAACTTTTTTTGGCTCCGGACCCGATGCTTACCGGATTTTAGGTTTGGCTCCCTGGGCAATTGCATTTATAATTTTTTTCTACCACGCTTTTTTTTCTTTTGTTTTTCCGGCCTATTTAGCAAAAAGATTATTGGCTATGCCACTAGCCTTAGAAAAACGAAAAGGATTAGATATTTTATTTATTTTAATACCTTTTATAATGCTCCCGATAGTTAATATACAATTGGTTGAGCGCGGGTGGAGTGTAGCATTTTTAAGCAAAGGCATAATATCTTCGGCTATAGTCTTGTTTTTGATGGTATTGCTTTTAAGGTCTCAGAAAAAAATAAAGAACGTTTTGCTCACCGCAAAAGAGAAAAAAGTACTGCTTTTTTTCACAGTTGCGATATACATTTTATTTCTTTTTAGCGCCACCAATGAAAACCACCGGTATCGGCCTTTGGATTTTCCTATTTTGGCTATGCTGGCAATAAGTGTAGTAATCGGCGCCCTTTTAATTTTAGCGATAAAGAACTCTAAAAAAGATAAATCTCCGATTAAAGAATTAAGTTATGAACCCAAAAATATGAACCTAAAATTATTTTCAGGCTGGTTTCTTTGGCACTTTTGCATCACTTTCGCTTTGTTGTTTATTAATGTCCCGATTAAAGCCGTGTTTGATTTTGGTTTGATTTTTAGCGCTATAATTTTTGCGTTTTTTGGTATAGTTGTTTTTGGATATGTGGTTGTTTCATTAACCAGGCGTATAGGAAAAAAATAAATTAGAAAAAAGGAGGATAACATGGAAGTTCAAGTAAGGCAACCTAGAGAAGAAGAGCTGCAAAGAATGGAAGTTAGGCAATGGCCGGTATGGGAGAAGGAGGAGAGTAATTTTGATTGGTATTACGCCGAACAAGAAACCTGTTATTTTTTAGAAGGACAAGTCGAAATAGAGCTGGAAGACGGCGGAAGCGTTGAGATAAAAGAGGGAGATTTAGCGGTTTTCCCCAAAGGCCTAAGCTGCAAATGGCATATTAAAAAACGGGTTAAAAAACACTACAACTTCGGTTAGGCTAGATTGATTTACGTTTAGCTTTTTTTTGTTTTTTCAAAAAGTGTTTAGCGTGCTGGGTCAATTCATTAATCGGCGTTTGGCCTTTAATAAATTCATTAACCTTCTTTTTAGCTTTTTTTACTTTTTTCCTATGGATTTGCTTTAATTCTTTTTTGGGTCTTCCCATAAAACCTCCTGACTGTTATATGTTAGATGTTATTTGATAAAGCCGCATCTTCAATAGATTATTTATAGAAAAGCAGTTTTGTCAAGCTATTTCTCAAAGCACCTCATTTTTTGCTTTAAGATAAAGGTGTTGCCAACTTATTTTGCGATGATATAATTGGAACAATTTCCGGGTTTCAAAGAGAAATAAATATTTTGTTGCTTAAATTATCTTTTGTTTTTATAATAATAGATTAATGGAGGGATTTTGGGAACAGCTTTATCGGAATACAGGCCTTTGGGCAATGATAACCAGTGCTCTGGTTGCTCAAGGATTGAAAATATTGCTCGGAGTAATAAAATACAAAAAATTTAATTTTTATTGGCTTCTTGGCACCGGCGGTATGCCTTCCACCCATAGCGCAGCTGTGGTTTCTTTGGTAGTATGTATGGGTAAAGAATTAGGCCTGTCTTCACCTTTTTTTGCCATGAGCGTTCTTTTTGCCTTAATAACTATGTTTGACGCCCAAACCTGGCGCCGCTCTATTGGGGTGCAGGCTAAAATACTCAACGGCATAATGGAAGACCTCCAAGAGAACAAAAAGATCAAAGAAGATAAATTAAGAGAACTAGTAGGGCATACGCCGATAGAGGTATTTATGGGAGGAATTATTGGGATAATTATTACCCTCATGTTTTATAAGTAAACTCGAAGGAGATTTTATGAAAAAGATTCAAATTGGAATTGGTTTAGCGATTCTGGCAGCAATTATTGTTATCGCTTTAATTTTTTCATCTAAAGGTAAAGAGGAAGTTAAAGACCAACCAACTAAGACGATTTTTTTAAAAGAGGCAGATAAACTGTTTCGGCAAGGAAAGTATTCGGAAGCTAAAGAGAAATACAAAGAGGCTTTAGAGCAAGCAGAAGCGGTAGATGCCTTTGCTACAATTCAGGAAAAATTAGAAAAAACTAATATGAATATTATTTTTTCTCCGATTTTAACCGAATGCACCACAACTTATGTAGTAAAGCCAAAAGATGCTTTAGTCAAAATTGCGAAAAAATATAAAACAACCGTTAATTTAATAAAACGGGCCAATGGATTAAAATCGGATACCATAAGGCCGGGGCAGGAGTTAAAAGTTAATACTTGTCCTTTTTCGATAGTTGTCGATAAATCACAAAATTTGCTTTTCTTAAAAAGAGAAGGAGAAGTAATAAAAACCTATCTGGTTTCTACCGGCGCAAGTAACGGAACCCCAACAGGAACTTTTAAGATCGTAAACAAATTAGTAAAACCTACTTGGTTTAAAACCGGCGCAGTTATTCCTCCGGACAGCCCGGAAAATATTTTAGGGTCTCGATGGATGGGTTTTGATTTAGAGGGTTATGGGATACATGGAACTACCGACCCCGATAATTTAGGCAAACAAATTACGCTTGGCTGCGTGAGAATGCGCAATAGCGCGGTTGAGGAATTGTTTGATATCGTTCCGGTTGCAACTGAAGTCACAATAATTGATTAAGCTGATTTAGGGAGCTATATGCAAGGCTGGGAATTCGAAAAACCAATAATAGAACTAGAGGAAAAGATAAAAGAGCTAAGTACTTTTTCTAGCGAGAAAGATATTGATTTATCTTCTGAGGTAGTTAATTTAGAAGATAAATTAACTAAACTTAAAAAAGAAATTTATTCTAATCTTACTCCTTGGCAGAAGGTGCAGATTTCGCGCCATCCCAACCGTCCTACCATGAGCGATTATATCGAGCTTATAATGAAAGATTTTATTCCTTTAGCCGGGGATAGAACTTACGGAGAAGACAGGGCTTTAGTTGGGGGGTTTGCCCATATTGATGAGAAAAAAATAGCTGTTATTGGCCATCAAAAGGGTAGAGATACCAAAGAAAATATTGAAAGAAATTTTGGCTGTGCTCATCCTGAAGGATATCGCAAAGCCATGCGAATAATGGATATGGCTCAAAGGTTTGAATTACCGGTAGTTTGTTTAATAGATACCCCTGGTGCTTACCCTGGTATCGGCGCCGAAGAAAGGGGCCAAGCTCAGGCCATTGCCGAAAATATCAGAGACATGTTTGCTTTAAAGACGCCGGTATTAACTATTGTTATCGGTGAAGGCGGTAGCGGGGGAGCTTTAGGCATTGGTGTTGGCGATAGAGTTTTGATTTTAGAATACGCTTATTATTCGGTTATATCTCCCGAAGGATGCGCAGCGATTCTTTGGAAAGATGCTAGTATGCGCGAAGAAGCAGCAAAGGTTTTAAGGTTAACTGCACCGGAACTCTTTAAGCTAAAAGTAGTTGATGAAATAATCAAAGAAACCGAAGGCGGAGCTCACCGCGGGCATCAGGAGACAGCCGGAAATCTAAAGAAAGCTATTGTTAAGAATTTAGACCAACTGTCCAGATTTTCTTTGGATGAGCTTTTAAAACAAAGATATCAGCGTTACAGAAGAATCGGGGTTTTTAAGAAAGCCTAATTTTAAAATTAGCAGAGTTAGGCTCTAAATAAAATTAGCTTTGTTTAAACATCCCGTCTTAAATTGTAAAATATGAACATCCAAAAATTAATAATTTTAGGGATATTAAAAGAAGGCCCCCGACACGGCTATGAGATAAAAAAAAGCATCAAAAAAGACCTGGCAAGATTCACCTCTTTAGAAAATAAATCAATCTATTACCCCCTTAAGATGATGGAAAAAGAGGGGTTGATTAAGAAAACCACTAGTAAGGGCAAAACCGTCCTTTTAAGGCATGTCTATTCAATAAGCCCAAAAGGTAATAAGGAATTTTTAAGGCTTGCTTTAGAGACACTTCTTTCTGAAAAAAGGCCTTTTATTGACATTGATATACCATTATATTTTTTGCCCCACCTGGAGTCCAAAGAAGTTCTTGCCAGGCTAAGGCTGAAAAAGCGGTTTCTGGAAAAAGCCCGGCAGTGGCTCCTAGATAATTTCGAAAGCAAGAAAGATTTTCCTCCTCACCAAAAGCTTCTTTTAAGGCACCATCTTAACTTGCTCAATGCCGAGGATAATTTTATTGAAGAAATCCTTAAAATAATTAAATAAAACCTTTAAATAAGGCAAAATAGATTTAAACCAGCCACGTTGATATTTAAAGCCAAAAATGGTAATATTTAGGTGTAGACGAAGATGGCAATTTAGGGGGCAATAATATAAGGGTTGGACAATGAGAAAAGCTTTGAGTCTAGTCGAAGTAATGGTCTCCGTTGCTATTTTGGTTGTCGGATTAACTTCCATCCTGGCCAGTTACGCTAATACGTTCATATTAGCTGATTTAGCCCGCAATACCAGTCTTGCTACCAACGCTATTCGTTCCAGAATAGAAGAGTTAAAAGATATCTCTTTTGATAATTTAGATAGTTTCAATGGCACAACCTTCAACTTGAATGGTTTTGATGACGCTGACGCCCAGGGAAGGATAGATGTTTCTGATATTAATTCTTACCCAGATTTAAAAGAGATAAGAGTTGTTGCAAGCTTTCGGAGCCGGGGCCGGGTGGTTGGAGAAGACCAGAACCTAAATGGAAATCTAGATATTAATGCCGGTGAGGATTTAAACAATAACGGTATACTTGATTCACCGGTAGAAATAGTTACCTTAATCGCTAAGTAAACAAATAGCGGGGGGATTAATGGGAAAGAATGGTAAAGCTACAACTTTGGTTGAGTTAATGATTGCCGTTGGTATAATGTCTTTAGTGCTTGCGGCGGTATTAGCATTTTTAGTAACAGCAGATAAGTCTTGGAAAATTGGGCAGAATAAGCTGGTTGAACAACAGCAAGCACGAGCTGCTATGGGCGATATTGTTTCGAATTTACAATTTGCTAGCCCGAATTGGGAAGACCAGGCCGGCAACAATTATCCGGTCACCATAACCAATGGAAGGATTGACTTTTATCTTCCGCAATTCTACCCTAGCTGTTGCCCTGATAATTGTTCTAGTCAAGATCTTTGCGAAGATAGTATGGGAGAATTGCATAATCAGGGCGAAATAGCAAAATTAATTAAAACAACTTATAAAATTAACCCTAATAAAACCGATCAACTTATAAAGAAAGAAGGCATATCTTCGGAAAAGATAGTAGCCAATGATGTAAACAGGATATCTTTTAGCTGCGGTTGTAGCGGATGTGCTACAGTAGATGATGATTGTCCTTTTGTCGATATTAGTGTTACCGTTGAAAAAGAAGATGAGTATAATTTAGAATCTAAAATATATTTACGCAATCAAGGGGTTACTCTTTCTTCGGATGTAGAGGTCCAGGAGCCCGAGGAAGGTGAGTTTTAATGAAAAAAGCGGTTGTCCTAGTAATGTCGTGCATAGTTGCTGTTATATTGCTGGTTTTAACCAGTGCTTTCATGAGCGGGGTTATAAGTGAGAAGTATTTTGCCGATAATGAAAAAAGATTAGTACAAGCGATTAATATTTCAGAAGCGGGAGTAAATCACGGTTTAGAAGAATTACGAAATATAATGCAAGTGGCGCTTAATGAAGAAGTAGGCAATCATAGAAGTTCAAATGCTTTTATTCCTTATACCGACGATAACCCGGCGAATAAAGATTCATTAGATTTTTTATGTGATTTTTTAAATTTTTCATATCTGGATGCAAGCACTGATAAGGTTGGGTATAATTTTGACTCAACTACTCTTCCGGCATCCGCACACCTAAATAACCTCGGTACTTATAGCGGACGTATTATTATCCAAAAACAAGTCGATGATAGCGGCAATGTTATCGAAGCCTACCCAGCCGATTCCGATAACCCTAATGTATTCGTATTTCCCTATGAATTCATAGTAGAGGTATCTGGTTCAGCTACCGGAGTTGGCAAGACTGTTAGAGTCTTGCAGGGGGTGTTTCAAACCACGGTACAACGGGCTAATTTTGCCCGTTTTGCTCTTTTTACCAATCACCATCGTTCTCCCGGCGGAACTACGGTTTGGTTTACCGGAGATACTAAATTTTACGGCCCAGTCCACAGTAATGATAGATTCAGCTTTGCTCTTGCACCAAGCGGTTATTTTACTGATGAGGTTACCCAGCATTTAAAAAAAGCCCGTTTTTACAATGGCGGAAGGTCAAAACTCCTCGATGCAGATAGCAATCCACCTCGTGATGTCCCCACTTTCGAAGAGGGATTTCAAAGAAGCGTCCCTTTGTTAAATTTAGAGTCAGCAGTTACCCAAAATGATTTGCGCAGCCAAGCTTTAGGGGCAATGACAGAACCGGGGCAAAACGGTATATATGTACCTAATGACGGGGTCCAGACTACCGGAGGAATTTATATCAGAGGGGATTCAAAAGTTCAGCTAGGCTCAAACGGCAGTAAAGCAGTCTATACCATAGAACAGGGTTCCTGGACTAACAAGGAAACCAAAGAAGTAAGCGTGGATTATTCTACCAATCAAACTCAAGTGAAAACTTATAATTGGCGCGATAATTTAGTTGAAGATGTAACTTATAATGGTATTCCCGACGGAGTGGAGGATGAAGGAGTTATTATTTTTGGGAAAGGAGATATTGAGAGCTTAAGCGGAATAGTGCAAAAAGATTCACAAGTTACAGTTTCAAGCCAAGATGATATAATAATCGATGGGCATATCAGATATGAAGAACACGATACTTCACCAAATATTAATGCTGAGGAGTATACCAATCTTTTAGGTATACTTTCCTGGGGAGGAGATGTAAGAGTTGGAACTTCTGCTCCCAGCAATTTAGATGTCCACGGAGTTATCATGGCGCCGCACGGAGTTTTTACAGTTGATAATTATCGCTGGAGGTCACCCAGCGGCAACGTTAATTTGTTAGGAGGGGTTATAACAGATTTTTATGGCCCTTTTGGAACATTTTCCGGGGATACTCAGCGTTCCGGTTACGGTAGAAATTTTATATACGATAGAAGAATGCTTGGAGCTATGAGCCCGCCGTATTACCCGACAGCAACTGATTTTATGGCCGTGACTCCACTGCTGGATAGAGAGATGAAAAGTATGGGTTTTGTTTGGGAAGAAGTAGAAGATTAAAGGAGATTCGATGAGCAAAAAGGTAAGAGTTACATTTATTTTAATTTTAATGGTAGTTGTATTGGCAGTAGTGGTAAGAGCTGCCTTCCAAGTAAAAAAGGAAATTCCAACTAAAGAAGAACAAAGAACCCAAAATATCAAAGAACCGGCAATAAAAAATGAGGCTGTTGGAGAGCATCCAACAGAAACAGGGGAGACAGAAGAAGAGGAAGAAATAATAACCGGGCCATTGTTAAATTAATTTTAAGTGTTATTGAAGAAGAAAAAAATATTAATGAAGGTGAGAAAGGGTTTAACTTTAGCTGAAATACTATTGTCGTTAGCTATTATAGTAATAGCTTTTTCAGCTATTATTTTGGTTTTTGCCAGTTGTGTGGTGCTTAATGAAGCAAGCCGTGAGCAAACAATCGCCATAGCTCATGCCAACTATGTCATGGAAGATATTAAAAATACTAATTTTGGAACTATAAAAAATAATGGCGATACTCAATGGGATTTTGACATAACTGCTTTAACAAATAAAGGGTTAAATGCTTTAAGCAATGAAAGTATCGATACCCAAGTTAGCGGTAGCGATCTTTTAGATGTTGTAGTTACAGTCACTTGGCAAAATAGGCGCCAAGTGACTCAAAGCGTACCCATAGAAACTTTAATCGCCGAACCTTAATTAGCGACATGATGAATAAAAGACAAGACAGAAAGTTAAATTTAAAAAAGAAAGCCGTTACTTTAGTTGAGCTAATGATAACCAGCATTATAATTTTCTTCGTACTTGTGGGTTTGGTAGCTATTTTAAAAGCTGGCAGCAATACTTGGAATACTAGTATGGCTTTAGTTGAATTACAGCAGAATACCCGCCAAGCAATGGAAGGGGTTACCAGAGAAATTCGCCAAGCTTTACCGGCTAGTGTTTCTCTCACTAATTCAAGCACCATTGTTTTTTCGGTACCAAATTCAACCGAATCGATTGTTTATTACTTAGACGGAGCTAATGATCAGATAATTCGTATTTATCCTACAGGAACTAATATCGTAGTGGCTAACAATATCGAAGGTTTAGAATTTTGTTGTTTAGGAGGCCTTGATTGTTTTGATTGTTCTGGAACACAAAGTATAGAGGTAAAAATAAAAGCCAAAAAAACTTCTAAAGGCGGAGAGGTAACTTTTCCGGTTACTACTGCTGATTTTTTGGTTGAAAAAGTGAGGTTACGAAATGAATAGTAAAAAATCCATAGCTCTAGTTTTCTCCCTGATTGTTATAGTGGTTTTAGCCAGCCTTTCGATGAGCATGCTTTATCGCAGCATTTCAGAGAACCGGATGGCTAAAAAATATGAAGAATCTGCTAAAGCTTTTTGGTTGGCTGAGGCTGGCGCAAATAGGGCCTTAGAAGAGTTGCGTGATAGCTATTCGACCACTGGCAATTGTCTTTGGCTGACAAACTTGGGAGATGGGCAGTATTGTGCTGATGTTTCAACCAACGGCCAAGAGCGCGTTATAACAGCCCACGGTTTCATACCGTCACAGAATGCACCTCGAATCCAACGCCGGGTGAATGTTGTCATTCTAAAGCGTATACCCCCTGATTTCTACGACAAGGCGCTTTATTCAGCTGGAGATATTGATGCTAATGGAGATGCTTATAGTGTAGATGGTGATGCTATTTTAGCCGGTAATCTTGATTCTGACCATCCGGATAATATAACCGGCACAACAACTCAAGACCCAACAATTACGCCTTTAGCTAGGTTAGACTTTGAGCAACTGTATACAGCCAGCGATGCCCAGGGCAATGTTTATGACGTTAACAATAGCGGTAAATTAATAGATTCAGCAACAGGTTTGGAAGAAGCTTTGCCAGCGAGTTTTTGGTATAGCCCGCCAACTGATCCAACCGACCCAACAACCGGTACCCCTAATGTAGTTTATATCCAGGGGGATTTAAAATTAAACGGAGATGTTGGAACCGTTGGTGGTTTTTTAGTTGTAGCCGGTGATGTAATAACTAGCCCCGATGAGGTATATGATGCAACAATCAACGGGAATGGGTTAATTGAAGGTGCAATTTACACCAGAGGGATTTTCAGGATTAATGGCGGCGGTTCCGGTCTAAATGTCAACGGCGGGGTTTGGGGCGGACAAGAAATCAGGCTTAATGGAAATGCAGATATTACCTACAATCAAGATTATATGGATGCTATAAGGGCGATGCAGATAGGCGCCGATGCTCAAATTACATCTTGGCAGGACCCTCAAAGTCCTTACCCGGTAGAATAATATCAATTACTAAAAATATTTTGTTAAATCAACAGTAAATGTTATATATAAAAGTGGTTATTTTTAAACCCCAAGAAGTACTTAATTGACACTGGTTTCAAAAAGTGATACTATTTATTTTATAGAATAAAATAAATTATTTTTAATTAAAAAGAGGGGTAAAATGAAAAGAAAATTCTCAATGTCTAATTTAAGCATAAAAAGAAGAATATGGGTGGCCATATCTTTAGTAACTTTAATTCCGGTTATCATTTTCCTATATCACACTTATGGATATCTTATTTCTGGTTGGGCAGCATTAGTTTTGGCGTTAGTGGTTTTTCTGGGATGGTGGATAGTTTTTGAGGTTTTCTCATCAATTGTAAGGGTGTATAGCCGTTCTAGAGCTGCTCTTCAAAATATCGGAGAAGATACCCCTTCAATCCCCGATGAGGTCCAAAGTTTAGAGACGGTGATTAGCCTCCTTTCGGATAAGGTGAAAAGCGGTTTTGAGCAGCTAAAGGATTTTACCAAAATGACCGAGGAGCTCAATAAAGAAGTTTCCCGGAAAGTTTTAATACTTTCTACTATTCTGCAGGCAAATGATCTTTTTTCCAAAGAAACTCCGGCCGAAGAAGTTATAAAATTTCTTACCAATCATTTAAAAGGCTTGCTTGGGGTCGAAATTTGTTTTTGTGATTTGAAAGAGGATTTATCAAGTAGTCTAAAAACTATAGCGGTTATCGGAACCGATTACAACAATGTAGGAGAATTTGTAGGGAAAAGAGAAAAGGAAATAATTAAAATGAGAAGATTGGTTGTGGTTGATAAGGACAATAAACCAGCACATTACACCGAGTGGGCAAAAGAACTTAATTTAAAGAATTTAGCAGCAATACCGGTTTTGACCAAGGGTCAGCCAATTGGGATAGTGGTGGTAGGCCGTGACGATGAAGATTTCGTTTTTAGTAAAGATGATACCGATGTTCTTAACTTATTTTCTCAAAATGTAACCCTTATTTGGGAGCATGAAAGGCTTTCTTCTAAGATTGATGAGTTAGAAATCCTGGACTATTTGACCGGCCTTTACAATGAGCGTATGGTTATAAAGAGGCTGAATGAAGAAATAAGAAGGGCAATGTCTTACCAAAGGCCTTGCGGTTTCATTACGGTTTCTCTTTCTAATTACGAAGAATACCAAAAACAACATGGCACGATTGAGGCCGAACGAACTTTAAAAAGAATAGCTAAAGGCTTTAAGACAAATTTAAGGCCGATAGATATTGCTGGAAGAATCGGGCCAAATAAATTAGGTGCTATTCTTATTGAAAGTAACCGAAGGCAATCTAAAGAGACCTCCGAAAAGCTTAAAGAAATTCTAAAAGAAATCGGAGGCCCAGATGTAAAATTATCTTTCGGGGTTGCTGAGAGCCCTTTGAATGGGACCGATGCCCAGGAATTGATAATGTTCGCTGAAAACCATAGTGAATAAAAAGGTAAAGCAATAATAGCAAATAGAAGTAAAGGTATAAAAAGATGTATAC
>CAZGLF010000023.1:0-5696 GCA_964526615.1 uncultured Planctomycetia bacterium | reverse complement strand
TTTGGTAAAAAGGTAAAGCAATAATAGCAAATAGAAGTAAAGGTATAAAAAGATGTATACAATCTTTGCCAAAGGCAAAGACAACTTGATAACCAGAGGCGCAAAATTGTATCCATCGTTAGGTATGTATTGGAAATAGAGGTTTTGGTAAAAAGGTAAAGCAATAATAGCAAATAGAAGTAAAGGTATAAAAAGATGAAATTCCACAAAAAAATCGATAAACCCTTAGGCCAAATATTGGTGGAAAGAGGGGTAATAAGTAATGCTCAATTACAGCAGGCTTTAGATGCTCAAAAACATGGCGGGGGTTTAGTCGGCGAAGTTATAGTTGAATTGGGGTTTGCTCAAGAAGAAGATATAGCCTATTGCCTATCGTTACAATTCGGTTATCCATATCTACCGCTTGAGAATTATGAAATATCACAAGAGGTGATGAAGGTTATACCTAAAAATGTCTGCGAACATTATTGCTTGGTTCCGATTGATAAAATAGGAAGCACGCTAACGGTTGCTATGGCTAACCCGCTAAATATCCAGGCAATCGAAGACCTAGAAGACCTTACTCATTGTGATATTCAGATATTTGTAAGCACGCCTTCGGATATAAGAGGATGTATTGCAAAATTAGTTTAGCGATAAATTATTTCCCAACCTTTGCTTTTATTTTAAGTTTTAATAAGTAATAAAGCGTTATTTGTTATGAAAAGAAAAAAATTCACAGATTACCTGATAGATGAAGGAGCACTTTCTAAAAAGGACCTTGAAAAAGTTTTGACTACCCAGAAAAAAAGAGGCGAATCCTTAGTTGAGTTGCTTGCAAAACTAGGCTATGTTAAAGAAACTGATTTGGTTGACCTTCTTTCGAATTACCTCTCTATCCCTCCGGTAAGGGTGCTTAATCTAAAAATCTCCAAAGATATCTCCAGTGTAATTTCAGAAAAAATTGCCCGCGAACACAGAATTTTACCAATTGGGAAAATAGGAAACACCCTAACCCTGGCAATGGGTAATCCCTTAGATGTTTTAGCAATCGATGATATAAAAAAAATAACGAAATGTGAAGTTAACCCGGTTGTGGCTCCGATTTCTGAAATAAAAGAGGCAATAAGTAATAATTATGCCCAGGTTCCAACTGAGTCGATTGAAGAGATAATAAAAGGCCAAGGTGCTGAAAGCCTAACTATTATAAAAGATTCTAAAAAAGAAACTACCGAAGAAGAAATTATCCGCTCGATAGAAGAAGCTCCGGTAATAAAATTCACCAACTCTTTTTTAAACAAAGCGGTAGAGGAGAAAACTTCCGATATCTTAATTGAACCCCTGGGAGACAAAAGCCGAATCCGGCTAAGAATAGACGGGGTTTTAAGAGAACTTGAAACTTTTTCCCAAAAAATCCATCCCTTTGTAATTTCTCGCATTAAGGTAATGTGCAATCTAAATATTGCTGAACACCGCCTTCCGCAAGAAGGCAGGTTTAGAGGAAAGATAGCCGATAGAGATGTTGATTTTCGAGTTTCAATACTTCCGTCGAGCGGCGGGGAAAAAGCTGCAATCCGAGTTTTAGATAAAGCAGCAGCTTTATTGGATTTAGATCTTTTGGGCTTTGAAGAAGATGTTTTGAGGAAAATAAAGGGAGATAGTTTAAAATCTCACGGGATGTTATTGACCTGCGGGCCAACCGGAGCCGGAAAAACTACTACTCTTTATTCGGTAATAAACCATATTTACAGCCCTGAGAAAAATATAGTTACGGTTGAGGACCCGATAGAATATCAATTAAAAGGGATAAATCAGGTGAGCATTAAACCTTCGATTAACTTAACTTTTGCATCATGCCTGCGTTCGATATTAAGGCAAGACCCTGATATTGTAATGATTGGTGAGATAAGAGACGCCGATACCGCTGATATGGCTATAAAGGCAGCTTTGACCGGGCATTTGGTTTTATCTACCCTGCACACCACAACCAGTGCCGGTTCGATTACTCGTTTAATTAATATGGGGTTAGAGCCATTTTTAATTTCCTCAACCTTAATCGGAGTTTTAACCCAAAGATTAGCAAGAAGGCTTTGCCCTAAGTGCCGTCAGGATTGGGATATGTCAGCGAGCATGCGAGGCAAGTATTTAGTAAACAAAAAAGCCAAAGTGTTTAAGCCCAAGGGTTGTAATGCCTGCCAGAATACCGGCTATAAAGGAAGGGTTTCGGTGAGTGAGTATTTGCAAGTTACACCAAAGATGAAAGAGTTGGTAAATACCTCTGCCGCTGAAAGTGTAATTAAGCGCGAAGCCAGAAAGCAAGGGATGCGCACTTTGCGGGAAGACGGAATAATAAAGTTTGAGAAAGGAATAATCAGTTTAGAAGAAGTTATAAAAAACACTTCCCCAGATGAGCTATTAAAGGAAACAAAATGACAGTAAAAGAGAAGTTATTAGAGTATATCAATAAAAATAAAAAGGCCGATAAAAAATTAATATCTGATATTGCCAAAAAAGCCAAGGGGTATGAGGATTTAAAATTTTTATTAATTGAAAATAAAGTCCTTCAAGAAGAAGAGCTTCTTTTGATGTTTTCCAAAGAATTAAATATGCCTTTTTTAGATATGAAAAAATATAGATTGCCTCAGCAAAATAAAGGCCTGCTCTCAAAAGATGCGGCCTTAAAATACAAGGTTGTGCCGATATGCAAGATCGGCAAAGCCTTAACGGTAGCTTGTACATATCCTTTAGACCTTATAACCTGTGACGATTTAAAAATAATTGCCGGAGTTGAAAAGATAGACTTGGTTTTATCTCGAGAGGAAGATATTAAAAAAGCTTTAAGCGGCCTCTATCGGGTTGAAGAAAGTAAAAGTATTGAAGAGCTAAGCGAAAGTTTTGATAAAGAAGGGCTTCTTGATACCTCAAATGCAGTTGAAACCGGAGAAGAGGACCTAGAAACCCTTATTAATGAAAGTAAAAATCCGCCAATTGTCAGAGCGATTGATTTAATAATTTATACTGCCTTAAAAAAAAGAGCTTCTGATATTCATGTTGAGCCTTATGAAAACAAGCTCTTAGTTAAATATAGAATAGATGGAATATTACATGAGGAATTTAACTTTCCAAAAAAAAGTACTTTAGCGGTAGCGGCAAGATTGAAAATCATATCTTCTTTGGATATTACCGAAGCCCGTTTGCCTCAAGACGGGAGGTTCAGGGTTAAATTCGAGAATCGGGAAATAGATTTTCGTGTCTCAAGTTTGCCGACTAATTTTGGAGAAAAATTTGTTTTGCGTGTCTTAGATAGAAAAAGCTTATCAGCCGGTTTGCAAAAATTAGGCTTTTCAGAAACTCCGATGCGGCTTTTTCAGGAAGCAGTGGCTGCGCCATTTGGTATAATTTTAGTAACCGGGCCAACCGGAAGCGGAAAATCAACTACTCTGTATTCAATTATCAATCAATTAAATACCCCGGAAAAAAATATAATAACTATTGAGGAGCCGGTAGAATACCACCTAGAAGGCATAACCCAAATTCAGGTTAACGCCGATATCGGGCTGACCTTTTCCGCGGGCCTGCGGTCGGTACTTCGCCAATCACCGGATGTTATAATGGTCGGTGAGATAAGAGACCCTGAAACTGCCGATATTGCGATTAAGGCTTCCTTGACCGGTGAGATGATTTTATCAACCCTACATACCAACAGTGCTGTTGGAGCAATAACCAGATTACGTGATATGGGAACTGAACCTTTTCTTTTGGCATCATCTTTGGTAGCTTTAACTGCTCAAAGGCTGGTAAGAAAACTTTGTTCGAAATGTAAAGAGAAGTACACGATAGAAGAAGATGTTTTAAAAAGATTTGAGGTTTATGATTTTTGTAAACAGCAGAAGAATACCAAAGAATTTTACCGGGCAAAGGGGTGTGGTTATTGCGGCGGAACCGGTTATAAAGGAAGAGTCGCTATTTTAGAAATTATATCAATCGATGATACAATCCGGGAGATGATTGTTGATAAGGTGCCAGAGGCTGATATTGTTAAGTATGCTAAGGAGAACCGAGAATACCGTTCCCTAAAAGAAGATGGGATGGTAAAATGCATTAATGGAGAAACCTCGATTGAGGAAATTATCCGGGTTACGGCCGAATAAGCCCGGTTGATAGGGGAAGTATTGGATAAAAAAGATGTATACAATCTTTGCCAAAGGCAAAGACAACTTGATAACTAGAAGAGCGAAATTGTATCCATCATTACCTAAATATTGGAAGCAGAGGTTTAAGCAAAAAAATAAAGCAATAATAACAAAACAAAGTAACGGTATAAAAAGATGAAGATATTCTCATATGCAATAAAAGATAAAGAGGGAAAGATCCTTAAAGGGCTAATTGAGGCTGATTCTAAGGAAAAGGCAGTCGAACACTTTCAAAAACAGGATTATATAATTTTTTCGGTGGCCGAAAGCAAGAAGAAAAAAACCCGCCGAAAAGGAAAGGTTAGCACTGATGATTTAGTGGTGTTCTCTCGTCAATTTACCACCTTGATTGAAAGCGGTATCCCGGTAGTAGAGGGTTTAGATATTTTAGAAGGACAAGTCGAAAATGTTTATTTTAAAGAGGTCATTGCCAGCATTTTAAAAGATGTTAAAGAAGGCTCGGCTTTATCAAGTGCCCTTTCAAAACATAAAAATGTTTTTCCCGATATCTATCTAAGCATGGTCGAGGCAGCTGAAGTGTCAGGTAATCTTCCGGCAATTCTAAACCGGGTATCAACTTATCTGGAAAAATCCAGTGCCTTGAAGAAAAAGGTGATTTCAGCTCTTTATTATCCGGTGATTATTGTTTTAATGGCGATTGCAATAACCGGATTTTTGATTTTTAAAGTAATCCCTACTTTTAAAGAGATTTTTGCTGCCTTAGGCGGAGCCTTGCCTTTACCGACAAGAGTTTTAATTGGCATATCAGATGCTCTAAGAAGGAAAGAGTCAATTCTTTTAATGGTAGTTTTAATTTTCGGAGGCTCTTATCTTTTTAAAAAGTTTATCAGCACCCCAAAGGGGAAGAAAAAATACCATAGAACTCTTTTAAAACTGCCGGTAATTGGAGAATTAGCCCGAAAGATGGCTATTGCCCGCTTTGCCCGCACCTTTGCTACCCTCAGTAAAAGTGGAGTTTCAATTGTTAAATGTTTAGATATTGTTTCTAAAACCTCGGGTAATAAGGTGGTAGAAGACGCAGTTTTAGAGGCAAAAACCTCGATTCAAGAGGGCCAGCCAATATCTTTACCGCTTGAGAAGACCGGGGTTTTTCCCGATATGGTAGTTAAGATGATTGCAGTTGGTGAAAAGACCGGCCGGCTTGATGATATGCTTTCAAAAATAGCCCAATTTTACGAGGAGCAGACCGATGCTATGGTCTCCGGGCTTTCAAGCCTAATTGAGCCCTTGGTTATTGGGTTTTTGGGGATTGTAGTTGGAGGGATTGTGGTCTCATTATTTTTGCCGATTATCAAAATTACCCAATATATCGGCGGCGGCCATTAATATTGACACCCCCCCCGAAATATGCTATATTTTAAGTGGTTCTTCATATTATATTATTTTTTGCAAGATTCTTGCAAAAAGGAGGTGATGGAAGAGGAAAGAGTCTTGCTCATTGAAAAAAAGGAGGCGATTTAAAATGAGAAGAAGAAAAGGTTTTACATTAGTAGAAATCATGAT
>CAZGLF010000022.1:18355-19485 GCA_964526615.1 uncultured Planctomycetia bacterium | reverse complement strand
GTTTTAATGTTTCAACCGGTATAGGAACTAGTGTAAAAGACCTAGCTAGTTTGATAATTAAGGCTTCGGGAGTTAATTTCGAACCTCTTTTTGAAGAAGTAAAAGAAGGCGAAGCCTCTGCATTCATGCCAGAAAGGAAAAGAATTCCTGCTGAGCTTATAAAAATGGTACTTTCTCCCAAAAAGGCAGAGGAGGAATTAGGATGGATGCCGCAGGTTAAGATAGAAGAAGGAATAAAGAAAGAGTACGAGTGGATTAAAGCCAATCAGGATTTCTGGCAAGAAAATAAAGAGATTAAAGTTTAATGAAGAAAATCCTACTAATCAATCCTCCTCGGAATTTAAAAAACCCCAAGACGCAATTTATCAGTCCCCATATAGGGCTAGTTTACATAGCTTCTTTTCTGAAGCAGCATAATTACCAGGTAAAAATCATAGATGCGGTGATAGAAGATTTTGACCACATTGAAGAAATCGAACTGGGGCTTTATAAATGTGGACTTTCCTGGGAAGATTTAAAAACGAAAATCGAGGATTATAGCCCTGATATTTTAGGAATAAGTTGTGTTTTTACACCTCGATTCGGGAATGTAGTCAAGATATCACAGATAACAAAAGAGATTAACCAAAATATCAAAGTAGTCGTAGGCGGCATGCATGTTAGTTGTTGCCCCCAAGATGTCTTGTCTTACGATACCATAGATTTTGTAGTTATCGGCGAAGGCGAGCTTACCTTTTTGATGTTAATAAAGGCTCTAGAGGACAATTTAGAAGATTTATCAAAAGTGAAAGGAATCGGTTTTAAAGACTCTCAGGGAAAAGTTACAATTTGTCCAAAACAGGATTTAATCGAAGATTTAGATTCACTTCCTTTCCCAGCCTGGGATCTATTGCCAATAGAGGAGTATTTTAGTATCGGCAGAGATGCACTGACTAAAGAAAAAAGACATATTTCTTTTATTACCAGCAGAGGATGCCCTTATTGTTGCACTTTTTGCAGTTCTGCTGATTTTTGGATGAGGAGATGGCGTAAAAGAAGCGCTGGGAATGTGCTCGATGAGTTAGAATACTTAGTTAATAAATACAAAATTAAGGAAGTTTGCTTTGAAGATGATAATCTGAGTTTAGATT
>CAZGLF010000022.1:0-18345 GCA_964526615.1 uncultured Planctomycetia bacterium | reverse complement strand
AAATAGACTGGAAGAAATTTGTTTAGGCATAATCGAAAGGAAATTAAACATTGGTTGGAATACCCCTAATGGGATCTCGGTAAAAACCTTGACCCCGGAGTTAATAAAACTCATGAAAAAGAGCGGTTGTAAACGGCTTAATTTCGGTATTGAATCCGGTGATGAACATATCCTTCATAAGGTAATAAAAAAAAATTTTTCTTTAGATAAGTTCCGAGAAATAATCTCTTGCTGCCGCAAAGAAGGCATTGTCACCTCTGGATATTTTGTCCTTGGCATGCCTGGGGAGACTAAAAAGTCTATTGAGCACAGTCTTAATTTTGCCAAAAGCCTTGATTTAAACGAAATAGCAGTTTTTATCGCTACTCCTTTTCCCGGTACGGAGTTGTATAGAATTTGTAAGGAAAGAGGATATTTAAAACAGGATTATGAGTCGATAAAAGCCGAAGATGAGATTGAGAGTAAGATATTTTTTGAGACTCCTTTAATTTCTGGAGAGCACTTACGGAAAGAGCAGTCACGATTTTATTCTGAATTTTATAAATCACAGGCTTTAAAAAGACCGTTATATTATTTAAAACGTATCTTAAAAAATCCAGGATTAATTTTAAAGTATGTTAAAGAAGCACTCAATCGATAAATTAAAAATAGCTATATTAGCCGATGAAATGGCACCGGGGAGCGCTCCCAAATTAATTGGTTGGCCGATTCGTAAATTAAAAGAATTAGGCATTGATTCCCAAGCTTTAATAATAATAGAAAAAGATCATTGGCAAAAACATAAATCCCATTATGATTATCATTTAAAAGATGTAAAGGTAAGATATCTTTTTGATAAATTTCCTAAGTGGATAAGGAAGATAAATTTTAAATTTCCTGGTATGTCTTTTTTCTCTTTGCATCATATTGCCAGTGGTTTTTTTGCTCATCGAAGTGTTGCGGAAAAAGAATTTGATATAATAATTGCTCATTGCCAATATAGTAGTTTTGCTGCCGGTGATATAAAAAAACATTATGGTATACCTTTTTTACTTTTAGTTTGGGATCCGGCAACATTTACTGCTAAAAAAATTTACAAGAAAAAAGCCGGCTGGAAATATCCGTTTATTTATTTAGGAGCAAAGATATTGGATAAAATAGCCTTCGGTGGTGCCGATGCGGTTATTACCAGCGGAAAATTTCACCATCAAAGATTTAAGAAGTTGACAGATAAACCTTTAGAAGTTTTAGCTCCGGGATGTTTTGTTAAAGAGGCCCTGCCGGAATTTTCGCAAAGAGAGAAGATGATTTTAACCTATGACCGCTGGGATATTGGAAATGTTCCTAATGTGTTTTTGGATCTTTTAGAAAAAATATCAGACAGCCAAGTTAAATTGACAATTGGAGGATTCTGGCATCCCGGGTCTTTATTAGATGATTTTAAAGAAGAAGCTAAAAAAAGAGGCCTGATTTCAAGGGTTGATCTTCTTGGGCCTTTAGATGAGAAAATGATTATGGATTTAGCATCAAAGGCTATGGTTCATATCCATCCGGTTCATGAGGCCTTTGGTATGCAGACACTGGAGGCAGCAGCTTGTGGCTGTCCGATTATAATTCCTCAGGGTTCAGGGGTCAGTGATTTATTTGAAGATGGGGTTAGCGGCTATTTCCCAAAACCCGGAGATTTTAAAGGATTATTAGGCTCAGTAAATAAAATATTTTCTGACCTTGAAAAAACCAAAAAAATAAGTGAAAATGCTTGGAAAGTTGCAAAAAATTATAGCTGGGAAAATTATGCCAAGAATTTAGCACAAATATCTAGGAGGTATATTAATGAGCGCAGTTAATTCAGTATCGGTGGTAGGATTGGGTAAACTTGGATTATGTATGGTTGGTTGTTTTGCCAGAAAATATAAAGTTATTGGAATAGACCTCGATCGTGAAAAGATAGATATGATCAATCAAGGTAAAAACCCGATATCAGAGACCGGTTTAACTGAATTGATTAACCAAACCAAAGACAATATCAAAGCAACCGCCGATTATAAAGAAGCTATATTAAACAGCCGGGTTACTTTTATAGTAGTTGCAACGCCGTCTGAGGCCGATGGTTCATTTTCTAATCGTCAGTTAGAGGCATCATTGAGAGAGGTTGGAGAAGCTTTAAAAGAGAAAAACCAGCCTCATTTAATCGTTATTACCTCAACTGTTATGCCCGGGGTTACCGAGCATGTTGGTAAATTTATCTTAGAAGAAACATCAGGTAAAAAATGCGGTAAGGATTTTGGTCTGGCTTATAATCCGGAATTTATTGCTTTGGGCAGTGTAATTGATGATTTTCTAAACCCGGATTTTATATTGATTGGCGAGACAAATAAAGAAGACGGAGAAATGTTAGAGGGTATTTATAATGAGATTTGTGAAAATAAACCGCGTTTTGCAAGGATGAATGCAGTGAGCGCTGAAATTGCAAAGATATCATTGAATTGCTATGTGACCATGAAGATAACTTATGCTAATTCTCTGGCTGCGGTTTGTGAAAAAGTACCGGGAGCCGATGCCGGGGTAATTACCAGCTCAATCGGCTTAGATACCCGGATTGGAACTAAATATTTAAAACCGGGGTTAGGTTATGGTGGCCCTTGTTTTCCAAGGGACAATGTTGCCTTTGCTGCTTTTGCCCGTAAAATCGGCCAAAAAGCAAAGCTTTCGGAGATGGTTGATGAAGTTAACCGGGATCAAGTTCCAAGAATCGAAGGTATGATTAAAGAAGTGATTGAGGAGGCTGGAAGAGATAAAGCCGACACTGTTATCGGGATATTAGGCTTGTCCTATAAATCTAATACCCATATAATAGAAGATTCCCAAGCTGTTGATATTGTAGAGTTATTGATAAATGAAAATTATAAAGTTATTTGTTATGACCCTCAGGCTTTAGAAGCCGCCAGGGGGGTGTTTGGAGATTCAGTTGAATATGCTGACAATGCCGAGGATTGTGCGCAAAAGTGTGACATTTTATTGATAACCACACCTTGGGATGAATTTAAAAATATCGATAGCAAATTTTTAAAATCTAAAATTCAAATCCTAGATTGTTGGGAAGTTATTAAAGATAAAGATTTAAATATAAGATATTTAGGCAAGGGAAAAAATAGTTAAAAGAAAGGAGAAACAATGAGTGAACAAAAAAAAGTATTAGTTACCGGCGCTGGCGGATTTATTGGCCATCACTTGGTTAAATATTTAAAGAAAAAAGGCTATTGGGTAAGAGGCGATGATATTAAAGAACCTGAATTTGAGGCTACCGCAGCAGATGATTTCAAATTATTAGACTTAAGAGAATTCGATAATTGCATGAAGGCTTGTGAGGGAGTAGATGAAGTATATCAATTAGCCGCTGATATGGGCGGTATCGGATATATTACTGCATCCCATGCGGAGATTTTTAGAAACAACGCTTTAATAAACCTGCATATGCTTGAGGCAGCCAGAAAAAATAAAGTAAAAAGATATCTATATACTAGTTCAGCTTGTGTCTACCCTCAATATTTGCAAAAAGACCCTGAAGTTAAGATGTTAAAAGAAGAAGATGCTTATCCGGCCGATGCCGAACCAGGTTACGGCTGGGAAAAGTTATTCTCAGAACTGGCTTGTAAGTATTACGGAGAAGATCACGAGTTTAAGTGTCATGTGGTGAGATTTCATAATATTTTTGGCCCTTTGGGTACTTATGATGGCGGTAGAGAAAAAGCTCCGGCGGCAATTTGCCGAAAAATCGCTAAGGCAAAGGAAGAAGATGAAATTGAAGTTTGGGGTGATGGTAAACAGACCCGTTCATTTTGTTATATCGATGATTGCGTTGAAGGCCTTTATCGATTAATGAGTTCAGAATATTATGAGCCAATTAATTTAGGCCAGGACCGTTTGATAACGATAAATGAGTTGGTTGATATTATAGCTAAAGCCGCCGGTAAAAAAATAACTAAAAAACATGATCTTTCAAAGCCTCAAGGAGTAAGAGGCAGGAATAGTGACAATACGAAATTACGCCAAGTTTTAAAGTGGGAACCCCAAATTAGCCTAGAAGATGGCTTAAAAGAAACCTATGAGTGGATCAAGGACCAGGTTATTAATAAGAAATAGTAAATACAGTAAATTTTAATGAGAGTTTTATTAGTACAACCCTTTAAAGATTTTGGTTTGTTCGGAGAGTCCTATCCGGCAATCGGATTAGGTTATCTAGCAACCGCTGTCCGTAAAGATGGCCATGAAGTTTCGATACTTGATTGTTTAAAAGATGCCCACGACTATGATAGATTTATTAATAAGGTGAAAGAGGTATCTCCAGATGTAGTCGGTATCACTCTTTTCTCAATATCTATCCCTTTTGTAAAGAAAATGGTTAGTTTGATTAAGGATCAATTGCCTGATGTTAAGGTAATTTTAGGCGGCCCGCACGTATCATCTTTACCTTATAAGATACTAAATAATTTTGAAAGAGTAGATTTCGCCGTGAGAGGCGAAGGTGAGATTTCTTTGAGAAAACTATTGAATAGTTTTGATACAGGAAGTAATAATTTTAAAGATATTCCTGGTTTGATATATCGCCAGGATGGCCAGATTGTAGTAAATGAACCTTATTTTCCAGAAAATATCGAGGAATATGATTTCCCGGCTTGGGATTTGATTAACCCTTCTCAATATTTTAAATATTTAAGTTTGGGTTTAAATACCGTGCCGGTATTTTTTTCTAGAGGGTGCCCTTTTTCCTGTACTTTTTGTGCTGCTAAAGTCACATCGGGCCAAAGATTAAGAAGAAGAGGGCTTGATCATATTTTTGATGAGCTATACCTATTGCAAAATGAATATGGGATAAAAAGATTTGTAATTGAAGACGAAGGATTTGGAGTAAATAAAAAATTCATTATGGATTTTTGCCAAAGAGTAAAAGAGGAAGGCTTAAAAGCAAGTTTTGCTTTGGGTGTTGGAATGAGGCTAGATATAATCGATGAAGAATTATTAAAAACAATGAAAGAGGCTGGATTTGAGAAAACTATAGTTTTAGGTATAGAATCAGGTTCAGAACGTATTCTAAAATTGATGAAAAAACAAATAAATCTTAATATGGTTTGGGATAAAGTTAACTTAATGAATAGAATGGGTTATGAGCCCAATGGTTATTTTATATTAGGTTATCCGGGTGAAACAAGAGAAGAGATGGAGCAGACAATACAATTAGCATTAAATTTACCAATTCGAGAAGCAAGTTTTACTGCATTTCAACCGCTTCCGGCAACCGAAGCTACCAATGAACTAATAAGAAAAAAAGAACTGCCTCAAGATTACGATTTTACCATAGTTGCCCAGAACAAAGTCGTCTATGCCCCAGGAGATATGACTACCGAAGAGTTAGAAGAACTTAGGAAAAAAGCTATAAAAAAATTTTATTTACGTCCCAAGACTTTATTGCGGTATTTTAAATCTATTAATTCTTTTAAATATGCTTCTAAGAAGGTCATCGCTGTATTTTTCAGCAAGAATGTTGCCGGCAAAGCTACCACATAAATTATGAACAAGAATGATAAACCTTTGGTTTCAGTGGTTAATGTTTCCTGGAATGGCAAGAAATTCTTAGAGAAACACCTGCCAAGTTTAAAAAATCTTAAATATCCAAATTATGAAGTAATAGTTGTTGATAATGCATCAACCGACGGTAGCGCTGATTTTGTGAGAGATAATTATCCTGAATTTAAGATTATCGAGAACAAAACAAATTTAGGGACTGCCGAAGGTAGCAATGTGGCAATCGATGCTGCTAGAGGTAAATATATTTTTTGGGTTAGTAATGATATGGAGTTTGACCCGGAAATATTAGATCACCTGGTAGCAAGATGTGAAATGGATAAAGAAGCAGGCATAGCTACCGTTAAGATGCTAAGAATCAAAAATAATGAATGCATAAAAGAAATAGATAGTGTGGGTGCGGATTTAGATGTTTTTGGCTTTCCGGCTTCCCGGGGTATTAATGAGAAAGATAATGGCCAATATGATTATGCGAGTGAGGTTTTTTTCTCATTCGGCGGGGCGATGTTTATCAGAAAAAACTTGCTTGAGATTATTGGGGGTTATGACCCGGATTATCTGACCTTAGCCGATGATATTGACCTTTCCTGGCGGATGCATCTTTTAGGTAAAAAGGTAGTTGTTGAGCCGAGAGCTTATCTTTATCATCGGGTAAGTGCAACTTTAGGTAAAACTCATAACCGGGCTCAGAAAAGATATATATCCGAGCGTAACACTTTAAGAACTCTACTGAAGAATTATTCTCGTGGGTATCTCTCGGTAATTTTACCGGGATATTTAAGTATTTTATTTGCCGAATCGCTGTTTTTTTTCTTGGTAGCTAGGCCCAAAATAGCTTTATCAGCTTGGCGGGCTTTAATGTGGAATGCTTTGCGTATTAAAGATACTTTTATTAAAAGAAAAAAAGTTCAATCATTTAGGAAGGTTAAAGATTCTGCTATAATATCTAGGATGATTAAAAGGCCTGAAAAGATGAGATTATTTTTTGATTTTATTTTTAACCCTAACGCTCAAAGATGGGCCACTTATTTTTAACTATTAAATGAATTTTAAAGAATCGGATTTTTTAATTGCCGGACAACTAAAAACCAGCCGGACCGAAACCCTTGAGGAATATTTGAGGAATCGAATCTTTTCCTTAGGAGTAATTGGCTTTATGAGCCCCTTTGCTTCTTATAGTGAATCCAGGTGTACACTTTATCAGCAAGGGGTAAAGTCGGAAGAGTTTAGTTTGCCAAGTTATACTATAAAAAAAGTTAATCCTTGGAAGCAGCCTTTGATTTGTGTTTCTTTTTTGGTATATATTTATTCGTTTTTTCTGGCAGCATTTAAACTAAAGAAAAAATTCGATGTATTTATTGGGATTGCTACTTTCTCTACCATGCTTGGGTTGTTTTTAAAAAAAACCGGTAGGGTAAAAAAAGTAATTTATTATTGTTTAGATTATTACCCTAAACCCAAAGGTTTTAACTTTAATCGTTTTGTTAACTTTGTTTTCCGCAATATAGATAAATGGGTGGTAAAAAGAGCCGATGTTATTTGGCATATCTCACCTAAGATAAAAGAGGCAAGGCAAAAGTATGCAAAGGTTGACCCGAATTCTTACCGGGAAGTGGTAGTGCCTTTAGGCTATACCAAGGCTATTGATTATGATTTGCCGCTGAATGAGAGAAGGCGCTGGAGCTTGGGATTCGTGGGAACCCTTTCGGAGAATCAAGGGCTTCAGATGGTTATTGAGGCTATGGTTGAATTAAGGAATAAGTATCCTCAAATAAAAGTTGAGGTAGTTGGCCATGGGCCTTATGCGCAAGGGTTGAAGAAAAAAGTTTGTGAGAAGAATTTAGAAAACCAATTTATATTTCACGGGTTTATTCGGGATGATTGGCAGGTTTATGATATACTATCTCATTGCGTGGTTGGGCTTGCTACCTGGACTGGTGACGAAGAAGATAACTCTTTATATGCTGACCCCGGAAAACCAAAATTATACGCTTTATTAGGGTTGCCAATCATTATAACTTCTGCCCCTTATGTGGCTAAAGTTATTTCAAACCTAGGAGCAGGAGAAGTTATTGAATATAAAAAAGAGGATTTTATAGAAGCGGTAGATAAAATGATATCTGATGAAAATAAGTATAAAAAATATAAGGAAGGATTAGAGAAATTTAAACCGCTTTGTTTGGCTGATAATATTTTCGATAAGGCAATGAAGGAAAGTTTTAAGTAGATACCATAGGCAAATTTATGAAAAAAAATTATCTAATTAATACTTTAAATAACTTAAGATTTATTATCTTTTGTTTATTTGTCATGCTTTTTACAATTGCCAGAGGGGCAATGGAGGTATGTTTTATAATTATCTTTTTTCTCTGGCTGGTTGAAAAAGCCTTAACCGACGGATGGAGAATAAAAGATTACTTTCCAAAGACTAAGTTAAATTTACCGATACTTTTTTTTATGGCTATACTCTTGGCCAGTGCTATCGGGAGCATTGAGCTGGCTTTGAGCCTTCGTAAATTCTTCAGCAAGTGGTTTCAGTATATTATGACTTTTTTTATCGCAGTTGATACTTTAAATTCAAAGAAAAGGTTAAATATAACTTTAGGGTTATTGTCATTATCTTTAACTTTAGTATTGGTTAATGGGTTTTGGCAGCTTTTTAGCGGAAGTGATTTTTTTGCTTCTCAGTCAATTGAAGGACGTTGGATAAGAGGCCATTTTTCAGGCCTTAATCCTTTTGGGGCTTTTGTTGTTTTGATGTTGCCGCCGGCGGTCGCATTTTTATTTTCCCAAAAGAAAAAAGTAAAAATTATAGCAATAGTACTAGCTCTTATGGCACTAGGAGCTTTAATTTTCAGCTGTTCTCTTATTTCTTGGGTGGGGCTGGTAATTTCTTTAATTTTAGTTTTGTTTTTAAGTAAAAAACCTGTTGTAAAGTTTTTACCAGTAGTGTTGCTTGTGATTGTTTTAATTATTTCTTTAACCCCGCCTTTTAAGGGCAGGATATCAGAAACTGTCTACGGTAATACTTATGGCGAGGGAGGGAGAATCCAGATTTGGAAACAAAACATCCAGGAGATAAGTAAAGATCCGATCATTGGAAAAGGTATCAACACAACCAGTGTTGAATTAGCCCGGCAGTATAGCCAGCTGCCGCTGGTTATTAAGGCCAATCCTCATAATTGGTACCTTCTCTTGGCTCTGGAAGCCGGGATATTTGCCTTATTAGCTTGGCTTTGGCTTCTGATAAGGGCCTTTAAAGCCTTTTTTGAAAGCAGAAAAGATGCCCTATGGTATGGATTATTTATCGGGTTCAGTGCTTTTATAATCTTAAACCTAGCCGATAATATCTGGGATGAGAGAATTCAATCTGCATTCTGGTTTATTTTAGGTTTGATTATTGTAAATAAAAGGTTAAAATTAAAATATCAACCAATAACCAAAGAATAAACTATGTTAACATTTATTATTCTTAATACTTTAGTTGCCTTGAGTGCAGTTATTCTGATTAAAAAAGCCTTCCATTGTGCTGACCTTCCGGAGAGGATATGTGTCTTCTCTACACTTTTTTTCACCCAGATAGTAGTAAGTGAGTTAATCTTAGGAATGCTGGGAATGCTTTTTATTCCACAGTTAATTGGAATTAATACTTTAATATTAATTTTGATATGGTTATTCTTTAGAAAGAAAAAATCCGGCCCTATTAACGAAGTATTGGTTGATAGATTCGATTGGCTCTTTAAGAATAAGGTGATATTGTTTTGTATCTCGGTAATTCTTGGGTTTTTACTGGTTAAAACAATATATAATTTAATTAACCCTCCTTTTGGCTGGGATAGCCTTAATTATCATTTTACTTTTCCGGTAGAATGGCTTAAAAGCGGGAATTTACTCTTGCCTCCGACAATTTCCGATGACCCTTCACCGACTTACTATCCAATAAACGGGTCGCTTTATTACTATTGGTTGATAGCACCTTTTAGAAATGTGATGTTGGCGGATTTAGGCCAGATTCCGTTTTTAATTATTTCTTTTTTTGCTGTATTTTCTATTGCCAGAAAAATCAAACTTAGCAAAGAGTTATCATTTTATGCCGCAGCAATTTTTATGGTGATCCCTAATTACTTTGAACAGATTGAGGTGGGCTATGTTGATATTATAATGGCAACTCTTTTTTTACTTTGTATAAACTTTTTATTGAATTTAAATAAAGAATTTAATATTAAAAATTTAATACTTTCCGGAATTGCTGCAGGATTGTTCTTTGGAATTAAAACCTTAAGTTTAGCTTACAGTTTAGCTTTAATATTATTTTTCTTATTAATCTTAATTAAACATGCAAGAGGATTTAAATTTATCGGTTATGGAGGGATGTTTGTAATTTTGATGGCTGTTTTGGGAGGATACGGGTATATCCGCAATTTTATCGTAACCGGTAATCCGTTATTTCCTTTAAATTTTGTAATATTTAAAGAGACAGTATTTAAAGGGGTGATGCCCACAGCTACCTATTTAGTGCGTTGGGATTATCAAGGGTATAACTTAGGGAAATTATTTTTCCGTGAAGGTATGGGCCCTCAACTTTTACTTTTGATATTTCCGGCTACCTTCCTAGCTTTTCCGATAGCCCTGTATAAAAAAAGAAAAGTAAAAATTGACCTAGCCTTAGGTTATATCTTGTTTTTACCGGCAATATTGCTTGCAATATTTACTTTTATTATCCCCCAACTATGGACCCGTTTTCTATACCCATATCTTGGTATTGGTGCAATAGTTGCTTTTTTTACACTTAGCGTTTTAAAGGTGCCGATTAAGGTAATAAAAACTCTAGTGGTGATTTGTTTTCTAGCTTCAATTGCTGAATTTTCCGGTTACTGGGAGCTAGGGTTTTCTTTAGCCGCGGTGCTCATTTTATTTGTTACCTTACCTTATTTTTTAAGAATATGCAAAGAGAAAAGGTTTAAGGTTGATGTAGTATTTTCTTTGATTGTCTTGTTTTTAGCTTTAATAGCTTTTACCCAAAAGTGGTATTTAAAGAATGAATATAAACGCTATATTACGTATGCTCGTTATTGGGAAGGGGCAATGAAGGCCTGGGATTGGTTAAATGAAAACACCTCTGGTGATAATATAGCCTATACCGGCCGTCCGGTGCCTTTGCCATTATACGGTACTAATTTTAAAAATGATGTTTATTATGTATCGGTAAATGATACTCATCCGGCCTGGCTGCATAAATTCCCGCGGGGAAATTTGAATTGGAAAGTTTACAAATATGAAGAGATCGATAAAGTATTAAGAAGAGATGAAAATTATCGCGGTAATGCAGATTTTTTGAGCTGGTATAAAAACATTTTGGCCCAAGATATCGATTACCTCTTTGTTTATATACTTAATGACGGTAAATATCATCCGATAGAAGATAAATGGGCAAGCGCTCATAATGATAGATTTGAGTTAGTTTTCGATAGCCAAGATGCCCGGATCTATAAAGTAATTAAGTGATCCAGCCTGATAAATTCGAAATTCTCAATAGATAAATTGTTTCAATTTTTTATAATCAATGCAATAAAATGAAATTATCAATAGTAATTCCGGCACATAATGAAGAGAAAATAATCAGTGAGGTTATCTTACGCCTTGAGAAGTCACTTAACCTTGATTATGAATTAGTGGTGGTTAATGATCACTCAAGTGATGGGACCACAAAAATAGCAGGTGAGTTAGCAAATAATTACCCCAATATAAGGTTAATTGATAATGAGAAAGAACAAGGTTTCGCAAATACTTTGCGCAGCGGCTTTGAAGCCGCAAAGGGGGATTTGATATTGCCGGTTATGGCGGATTTGTGCGATGATCCTAATACGATTTTAGCGATGCATGAAAAAATTCAGGAAGGTTACGATATAGTGTGTGGTTCCCGTTATATCAGGGGTGGGCAAAAATTAGGCGGACCGTTTTTAAAGACTTTTTTATCTAGTTTAGCTGGTAAATTTATCTATTTTATCGGCATACCAACCCATGATATAACTAATTCTTTTAAGATGTACCGTAAAAAAGTTATCGATGATATTGATCTAAAGGCTAGGAGTTTTGATATTTCGATGGAAATACCGCTTAAGGCTTATCTGAAAGGTTTTAGAATCAGCGAAGTTCCTACTACTTGGCGTTCAAGAACAGTTGGGGCTTCTAATTTTCGGGTTATGAAATTAATACCGGATTACCTAAAGCTATACACTTGGGCAATCGGTAAGAAATTCTTAAAAATATTTTCAAAGTAATAATTTTTTAAATATGGACAACCCTTCTTTAAATAATGAAAAAATATATACTGTATTAGAGCTTAATACTATCGTTAGAACAGTTATAAAAAGAGAATTTCCTCAATATATCTGGGTTTGCGGCGAGATACAGGGCCTGCGTCCCGAGCGAAGCAAAAAACATACTTACTTTGAATTAGTTCAAAAGCATACCGAAAAAGATGAGATAATTGCTAAGATAAAAGTAGCCCTATTTGGTTTCAGGAAACCAGTTATCCAGAAGCGAATCAAAGAAGCCCAAGGAGCCTTTGAATTAAAAAATGATATTGAGGTCAAATTTTTATGTGAAGTAAGCCTGCATCCGCCGACTGGCCAATACAGCTTGGTGGTGATAGATGTGGATCCAATATACACTTTAGGAAAAATTGCCCAGAGCCGGCAAAAGATAATCGAAGAGCTGCGGAAAAAGGGATTATTGGAGAGAAATAAATTGATACCGATACCATCGGTTCCTCTAAGGATAGGTTTAATAACTGCTTTTGATTCGGCAGCTTATCATGATTTTATTAACGAAATTAAGGCTTGCGGTTATGGATTTAGGGTTTTAAGTTATAATTGCCATATGCAGGGCAAGGCTGTTGAAGCTGATGTTATCGCGGCTTTAAGGTATTTTAATACTTTAGGAAGAGATAAATTAGATATTATAGTAATTACCCGCGGCGGAGGTTCAACCGCTGATTTAAGTTTTTTTGATAATAAAAAAATCGCTCAGGAGATCGCCTTAGGTAATTATCCGGTAGTTTCAGCTATTGGGCATCAAATTGACACTACTATTACCGATATCGTGGCTAATACTTTTTGTAAAACCCCTACTAAAGCTGCTCAGTTTTTAATTGATAAAGTAAGAGTCTTCTTGGAAGAATTGGATAATATCGGCCAAATGATCTCTCAGGTTTCTCAGGATTTACTTAGAGATAAAAAAAATAACCTGCAATCCCAGGCTATGAAATTGGATTCATCTTCAATAAGGTATTTTAGATTCCATCGGGAAAACCTGCTTGAGAAACAACATAATATGCTTAGCCTTGCCAAGCGCCTTAGCAGGGATGAGAGAAAAATATTAGATAATATCTTTGATAATCTAAAATCCGCATTAGCGGTAACTTTAAAATCAGTATCAAGTAATTTAAGGTATTTAGATGAGAAGATAAGCATTTTAAGCCCCAGAAATACTTTAAAAAGAGGTTATTCAATAACCCTTAAAGGGAAAAAGGCTGTTAAATCCATTGATCAATTAAAACCGGGAGATAAAATTAAGAGTGTTTTTTATCAAGGGGCCGTAACATCGAAAGTAGAGAATAAGGAGGAGTCAAATGAGTAAAAAAGATATAAAATATAGTAAGGCTATCGAAGAGCTCAATGATATTTTAGCTGGCCTTGAATCTGAAAATATCGATGTTGATGAGGTATCAGAGAAGGTAAAAAGAGCCACCGAGCTTATTAGGATTTGCCGGGAGAAAATTGCCAAAACCGAGAGTGAAGTAAAAAAAATAGTCAAGGAGTTCGAAGAGTCTTAAATAAGTTAATTTATAAGGATTATTCGAAGATTTACGATTAGAAATGAGTCCTTGACAGATAATACCTAAACAGGTATTATATATATTAATTTATTCAGGAGAAAAACGAGGAAAATATGGACAAAACTAAGAAAAAACAACTAATTGATAAGTTTAAAGAGCATGTGGAAGATACTGGTTCAGCTGCTGTGCAGATAGCTTTGCTTAGCGAAAGAATTAATTATCTCACCGAGCATCTTAAAAAACACAAGAAAGATTTCCATTCCCGCCGTGGACTTTTAATCCTTGTAGGAAGGCGCCGACGTTTGCTTGCTTACTTGAAGAAAAAGGACCCCCAAGGATATGACGAAGTCAGAAAGGAGCTTAAAATTAAATAATATGTCAGCATCATTATCTATTTCTAATATCGGAAAGAGTAAATTTTCTTTTTCTAGCGGTCACTGGGCAAAACAAGCCGGAGGAAGCGTCCGCGCGACTTTTGGAGATACCGTTGTTCTAGTTACAGCTTGTATGTCTAAAGAAGCCTCTCCCGGCCGAGGGTTTTTCCCTTTAACTATTGAATACCAGGAAAAAACCTATGCTATGGGTAAAATTCCGGGAGGTTTTTTCAAAAAGGAAGGTAGGCCTAAGGATCAGGAAATTCTTACCGCCCGTCTTATTGATAGGCCTTTGCGGCCGCTTTTCCCTAAAGGTATGACCAATGAAGTACAAGTAGTTGCTATGGTTTTATCCTCAGATGGAGAAAATGACCCGGATGTAGTTGCGGTTAACAGTGCAAGCTGTGCCCTTTTGATTTCCGACATTCCTTTTGATAATCCAGTGGGAGCAGTCAGGGTATCAAAGCTAGATGAAAAATTAATAATTAATCCAACATATAGCCAGCGCCAAGCTTCCAAAATGGATTTAGTTATTGTTGGTACAGAAAAGAAAGTTGTTATGCTTGAAGGCGGATTACAGGAAGTTTCTGAAGAGGAAGTTTTGGAGGCAATTGAGTTTGCCCAGCCTTATATAAAAAGCCTTATTGATTTACAAAAAAATCTTCAAACCGAAGTTGGTTTAAAGAAGAAAGAAGTTCCTTTAATTCAAACCAACCAAGAGTTGCTTGGGAAAATCAGAGATAAGGTAATTTCAGAGTTAGAAGCCGCTTATGGCTTAGAGAGTAAAGAAGAGAGGCGGGAGCTTACAGCCCGGATGGTTGGTTTATTGAATGAGGAATTTGTTAGTGAAGAGTCCGGGATTAGCGAAGATGATATAAAAATAGTTTTACATGATATCGAAGAAGAGATACTGCGTAAAAAAATATTAGAAGAAGAGAAAAGGCCTGATAATCGTTCGATAAACCAAATCCGCCCGATCGGTTGCGAGGTAAATGTTTTACCAAGAACTCATGGTTCAGCAGTTTTTACCCGCGGAGAAACTCAGTCTTTAGCAGTTACCACCTTGGGTACAAGTTCTGACGAGCAATTTATTGAGGCTTTAGAAGGCGAAACCAGTAAACATTTTATGCTTCATTATAGTTTCCCCCCTTTTAGTGTCGGAGAAGTAAAATTTATGCGCGGCCCTTCAAGGCGGGACATTGGCCATGGTGCTTTAGCTGAGAAGTCATTAAAATATACGGTCCCATCAAAAGAGGATTTCCCTTATACTATTAGGATAGTTTCAGAGATATTAGAATCCAATGGTTCTTCATCAATGGCTTCGGTTTGTGCCGGATGCCTATCTTTGATGGATGCCGGTGTACCGATAAAAGAGGCAGTATCCGGGATAGCAATGGGGATGGTTACCGGAGGAGATAAGTATAAGATACTAACCGATATCGCCGGAGCCGAAGATCATTTTGGCGATATGGATTTTAAAGTGGCCGGAACTAAAAATGGAATTAATGCCATCCAATTAGATACTAAAATAGATGGGCTCACTCTTGAAATGATAAAAGAAACTTTAGAAAGAGCCAAAGAAGCTCGTCTTCATATATTAGATAAAATGAAAGAAGCTATTGCAGTACCTCGGGAAAACCTCTCTGAATATGCACCGAAGATAAGGTCTTTTGATATCGACCCTGATAAAATTGGTGCTGTTATCGGCCCTGGAGGAAAGACAATAAAGAGGATCCAACGCGAAAATAATGTTAATGTTGACATCGATGACGAGACCAATGTCGTTTCGGTTTCTGCAAATACCTTAGAAGAGTTGGAACGTGCCGTAAAACAGATAACTAATTTAATCAAAGATGTTGAAGTCGGCGAAATCTATGATGTTACAGTGGAAAAGATTGTCAATTTTGGTGCTTTTTGTGAAATCGCACCGGGAAAATCCGGCTTAATACATGTTTCCGAGCTTTCCGATGATTTTGTCAAAGATGTAAGTGAATTCCTTAAGGTTGGTGATGTGATAACAGCTAAGGTTATAGGTATCGACCCTCAAGGAAAAATCAAGCTTAGCCTAAAACAAGCAAAATAAATTTATTCTCTGATAAATAAACAGAATACTTAGAAAAAAAGGTATTTTTGCCACCCTTTATTGGTAGTTTTATGAAGCATCTTTTTTCTATCCTTAAAAGTATTATTTTTTTTCTTATAGCATTACTAATACTACTGAGTCTAGTTTCTTACTCGCCCAAAGACATATCTTTTCTTACCTCACCAGTTAACAAGCCGATATCTAATTTAGTTGGAATAGTCGGAGCATATTTGGCTTTTGGATTATTTTTTCTTCTTGGCTTAGCAGCTTATTTTTTACCATTTTGTTTTTTCTTTTTGGGTTTAGACAGTATCCGGGTTTTTCGTTTTAGAGGCTTGGCTGCCAACAGAATCGTAAATGTTTTAGCTTTTATATTTTTTCTAGTTTTTCTTTCAACCTTTTTAGGCCTTTTCCCTTCAGCCAATGTTAATACTTTTGATACTTCTGGTATAGTAGGGTTTTTTCTTTCCAGTTTTGTCACCAAATACTTAGGGGATTATGGATCTTTTATTACTGTTTTTTTATTGTTGGCGGTAAATGCGGTTTTATTTTTTGGCTATTTCTTTATCGATACTTTTAAATTGTTTAAATCTGTAATAGTTGAGTTAGGTGAAAAAATAAGCCAGCTAAAAGAAAGAAGCCCCAGGCCCGAAAAAGTAATAGTTAAAGAAGAAAAACCCAAGAGAGAAAAATCGAAAGGGGTATTTTCTTTAGCTAAAAAATTCAAAAAAGTAAAACCGGAAATAAAAGTGTATACACCAAAGGTTGAAAAAGAAGCCCCAATTACCCCAAATCTTTCATTTTCGCAGGGTGATTCAACATCAAGCGCGAAATTAAAATCACTCAATAAAGAACAAGTAAAGAAAAAAATTGAAGACATCGAAGACGACGAAAGAAGGGTTTATGACCCTAAAGCCTATAAGCTTCCTCAGCCTTCGATGTTAAAGGTCCCGCCTTTTCCTGATCAAAGAGAAGTAAAGGAAGATATTGAAGCCAATATTTCGAATTTAGAAGGAACTCTTTCTGATTTCGGAGTTGAAGCGAAAGTAGTGAGCGTGCAGAAGGGGCCGGTGGTTACGATGTATGAGATCGAGCCCGAAGCTGGAACTAAAATCCAAAAAATATCCACTCTTGCTGACGATATCACACTAGCTATGAAATCTTCATCGGTTAGGATAGTTGCTCCGATTCCCGGCAGGGGTACCGTTGGTATTGAAATACCTAACACTAAAAAACATTTAGTTTTTCTAAGAGAGGTATTAGAGGAGAAAGCCTTTACTAAAGCTCAGTCAAAACTTACCCTTATTATCGGAAAAGATGTTTCAGGAAATCCGGTAGTTGCTGATTTAGGGGATATGCCGCATCTTTTGATAGCTGGGGCAACTGGCACTGGAAAAACCGTTTGTGTTAATTCTTTAATTTCCTCGATACTTTTTAAAGCAAAACCCGATGATGTAAAATTTATTCTAATTGACCCTAAGATGGTTGAGCTTGCTTGTTTTTCCGGGATACCGCATTTAATCCACCCGATAATTTCCGAAGCTAAAAAAGCTTTTGTAGCCTTAAATTGGGCAGTTGAGGAGATGGAGAGACGTTACCGGATGTTAGCCCAGGAAGGCTGCCGCAATATTGACATGTATAATAAAAAAGGTAATAAACTTCCCTATATTATTATTGTTGTTGATGAATTAGCTGATCTTATGATTGTTGCCAGAGAAAGTATCGAAACTGCTATTCAGCGGCTGGCTCAGCTTTCCCGGGCAGTAGGTATACATTTAGTTCTTGCAACTCAAAGGCCTTCGGTTGATGTAATCACCGGAGTAATTAAAGCTAACTTTCCGGCAAGGATGTCTTTTAAAGTCTCTTCAAAAGTAGATTCCCGTACGGTTTTGGATATGATGGGTGCGGAGAAACTTCTTGGAAAAGGAGACTTATTATTTTTAAAACCCGGGGCAATGAAATTGATCCGGGCACAAGGTTCTTTTATTGACGATGATGATATTGAGACCTTAGCTCATTTTATAAGGGAGCAGGGAAGGCCGGTATATGAAGAAGCAATATCAGAAGGAGTTAAAAAACAAGCTCGTGATATCGGCAGTGATGAATTACTTGAAGAAGCTATAAAAATAGTTTTATCGGCCCGTCAAGCTTCGGGTTCGATTTTGCAGCGAAGGTTGCGTGTTGGTTATACCAGGGCAGCGAGATTGCTGGATTTAATGGAACAAGAAGGAGTAGTGGGTCCTTTTTGCGGCAGTAAAGCCCGGGAGATTTTAGTGGAACCGGATAGTTATTTAGCAGAGAAAGGATTATTATGATTCAAGAATTATGTCAAAGAATAAGGGAAAAGAGAGCCGAGAAAGGCTATAATATCGAATATGTAGTTGAGAAAACAAAATTACACCCCACAGTGATAAGGGACATCGAAGAAGGAAATTTAGATAAAATAAATCTAACTTATATAAAGGGGTTTATAAAAATATATGCTA
>CAZGLF010000021.1:0-19729 GCA_964526615.1 uncultured Planctomycetia bacterium | reverse complement strand
GCTTGCATTTTTGTTATCTCTGGATAAGTTATCCCTAAGCGGCAGCCGCGATGCCCTAGCATTGGATTAAATTCATGTAGCGATTCCACAGTGTTTTTGACTTTTGAGTAAGGGATTTGCATGGCTTTAGCTAAAGCTCTTTGACCGTTTTCATCTTGAGGCAAGAATTCATGCAAAGGCGGATCAAGAAATCTTATGGTGCAGGGAGAGCCTTTTAGAGCTTTAAAAATCCCTTCAAAATCTTTTCTTTGAAGCGGCAATAACTCGCTCAAAGCTTTTAGATATTGCTTTAATGGATTTTCTAATTTTTTCTCAAGAGTTTTTTTAGTTTTAGGGTCGTTTTCCTGGTTTATTTGGTCGCGTAAATTCTTTACTTCCTGGGCAACTAAGATCATTTTTCTAAACGAGGTGATGCGTTCTCCTTCAAAGAACATATGTTCGGTGCGGCAGAGGCCGATTCCTTCGGCTCCGAATTTTATAGCTAAAGAAGCATCGGCAGGTGTATCAGCATTGGTTCTAACACCGATTTTTTTAACTTCGTTTGCCCATTTCATAAGCACTCCGAAGGGCCCAGTCATTTTCGGCGTAATCGTTTCAATCTTACCAAGATAAACTATGCCTTTACTTCCGTTAAGGGAAAGCCAATCTCCTTCTTTTATTATTTTACCAGCGCAGCGCATTTGTTTCTTTTGAGTTTCCATAGCTATATCGCCAGCACCAGCTACACAACATTTACCCCAACCTCTAGCAACTACGGCAGCATGCGAAGTCATTCCGCCCCTTGCGGTGAGTATTCCATTTGCTGCATGCATACCTCGGATATCTTCGGGAGAGGTTTCAAGACGGCAAAGAATAACATCTTTACCTTCTTCTTTCCACTTTTCAGCATCTTTAGCAGTAAATACTGCTTGGCCAACAGCAGCACCCGGTGATGCCGGGAGGCCGGCTTTTGATAAAACTTTAGCTTTTTTTTCTTCAGAAGTGTCGAACATCGGGTGCAGTAATTGGTCTATTTGCTCAGGCTTAACATGAGAAAGCGCAGTCTTTTTAGTGATTAGTTTTTCTTCAACCATGTCAACGGCAATTTTAACCGCAGCATGAGCAGTTCGTTTACCGTTACGGGTTTGCAGCATGTAAAGTGTTTTATTCTCAATGGTAAATTCAAAATCCTGCATTTCTTTATAGTGAGTTTCTAATTTAGTTCTTATTTCAGTGAGTTGCTTATGAATTTTAGGATTTTCTTTCTTTAGTTGTTTGATCGGTAAAGGTGTCCTAATACCTGCTACAACATCTTCACCTTGTGCATTCATTAAATATTCCCCATAGAGTTGGTTTGCACCGGTAGATGGGTTACGGGTAAACCCTACTCCAGTACCGGAGTCATTACCCATATTTCCAAAGACCATAGTTTGCACATTTACAGCGGTGCCAATTAAACCTTTTATGTTGTTTATTTCACGGTAAGCTATTGCGCGGTTATTGTTCCAGGAACCAAATACTGCTGTAATAGCATTCCAAAGTTGTTTTTTTGGGTCTTGAGGGAAGTTGGTTTTTTTATATTTTTTATATATTTTTTTATAGCGTGTAACAAGTTCGATTAGATCGTCAACTTCTAAGGCAGTATCTGGAATTACCTTGTTCAATGCTTCTTGAACTAATGAAGAGGCATCTTTTATTTTTCTTTTTTTCGCAATACCTCTTTTTATTTCTTCTAATTCATGTTCAAATGCATCGTGAGGTACGCCCATTGCAACATCAGAGAACATTTGAATAAAACGTCGGTAGGAATCCCAAGCAAATCGAGGGTTTTTTGTAAGTTTTGCCAATCCTTCAACCGCTTGATCATTAAGGCCAAGGTTTAATATAGTATCCATCATTCCGGGCATCGAAACTGCAGCGCCGCTTCTAACCGATACTAAAAGAGGGTTGTTTTTGTCTCCGAAAACTTTATCGGTAACCTTTTCAAGTTTTTTTAGATTTTCAGCAACTTCTTTTTCCAAACTGGAAGGGTATTTTTTATTATTTTCATAATAAGCTTGGCAAACCTCTGTCGTGATAGTGAATCCCGGAGGAACTGGGAGTCCGATATCTGACATTTCTGCCAAATTAGCTCCTTTACCGCCTAGAAGATTTTTCATAGTTCTATTTCCATCGGCCTCTCCTTTGCTGAAAAAATATACGTATTTTTTACCCATTTTACTTTTTCCTCCTTTCAAGTATTAGCTTGAGTTATTTTATCTTTGATAAATGTTTTAATCGTATCAATACTTACCCTAACTTGCTCCATAGTGTCTCTGTCTCGGATAGTTACCTTATTGTCGTCTAGGCTGTCAACGTCAATTGTTATGCAAAAAGGCGTACCTATTTCATCTTGACGTCGGTATAGTTTTCCAATTGCTGCCGTATCATTATAAAGGGCGGGTATTTGGTCTTTTATACCATAAAAAACTTTTTTTGCAAGTTCTACAACTTCAGGTTTATTTTTAAGTAAAGGAAATACTGCTGCTTGATAAGGTGCCAAATCCGGCTTTAATTTCAAAACAGTTCTGACTTTCCCCTTTACTTCTTCCTCATGGTAAGCATCAGATATGATTGCAAAAAATGTCCTATCTACTCCGGCAGAAGGTTCTATCACATAAGGAATATATTTTTCCCCCGAGGCATTATTGAAATAAGAGAGATCTTTTTTACTTATCTTTGCATGTTCGGTTAAATCAAAATCACCGCGATTTGCTATACCTTCTAATTCGCTCCAGCCATAAGGAAAGTTAAACTCAACATCAGTACAGGCTTTTGCGTAATGTGCTAATTCATCTTTGGTGTGTTCTCGCAAACGTAGGTTTTCTTTTTTAATTCCAACTTTATTAATATAAAAATTTAGGCGCTCTTGAACCCAGTATTTATAAGATTGACTAGCGTCTTCGGGTGATACGAAATATTCTATTTCCATCTGTTCGAATTCTTTCATTCGAAATATAAAACTTCCGGTTGTAACTTCGTTACGGAATGCTTTTCCGATTTGGGCAATACCTAAGGGAAGTTTTTTATTTAAAGTAGAGTTTAGGACGTTTGAAAAATTTACAAAGATGCCTTGAGCGGTTTCCGGACGCAAATAAGCATAGTAAGGTTCATCCTCGGTAGCACTCATGTTGGTCTTTAACATCAAATTGAATTTACGCGGCTTGTTTTTTTTGGAATCAATTTTCCCTTTACATTCAGGGCATTTGTATAGATTATCTTGAATTTTTTCCAGCTTATCTAAGCGGAATCTTTTTTTACAGCCCGGGCAATCTACTAAAAGGTCAGCAAAGCCTTCCAGGTGCCCAGAGGCTTTAAAAACACCTTCGTGCATTATGATGCTGCTATCAAGGCCAACAATGTCTTCTCTCTTATTTACATAAAGATCCCACCAGATATCTTTAATATGTTTTTTTAATTTTGCACCTAAAGGGCCGTAATCCCACACGCTTGAGAGACCACCGTAGATATCGGAACCGGCAAAGATAAAGCCTCTTCGCTTACATAAAGATACTATTTTTGATAATCTATCCTGACTCATAGGCAACTATTATACCCTAAAAAAAAAATTTTTTAAGTGTTTTTTTATATAAAATAGTAAGTAAGATAAAAGCTTCTAATATAGTTAGAAAGCTTTTATTGAGAATTGCTAAATTATTTTGGCTGTTCTTCTTCCGGCGCCGCTAAATCTTTATAGGTGATAATAATTGAAGTCATTGGGCATTCTTCTGCCGGTGTTGGGTAGATATAGTATATCCCGGCACCTTTGAAGGTGTAACCTTGAATTTGGTCAATATCAGAAAATTTGAAATGTTCAATCCGGTTGCCTTCAACTACTTTTTCGATCCAGCCACCCTTTGCACAATCAGAATGAGCCTTGATTACGAAGGCACCATTAGGCCCAACATTTATCGGGGTTGCTCCTTTTTGAGTTTCCATTCCGGGAACGCCGACATCTTGGTAGCCCCGGGCGGTTTTTGTTTCACAACGAGCGTTTAATGTAAAAAATAAAAAAATGCTAAAAACCAATAAAGTTCTTTTTTTCATTTTAGTCTCCTTTTTTATTTATGACAGAACCAAATAAAAGGGTCATCTAAGTCCTGACAGGTTATTTTTTCACATTTTAAATCTTTCCCGATAAGTTCTTTCTTTTTTTTAGTCTTGTTATGTCTTAGATATTGATATTGGTTGTATTCTAATTCGCAATTCCACCTTACTTTTTGAACCGCGGGCTCGCTAAGCATCCCGGGTTCATAAAACATATTTTCGAATTCTTCGGGAAGCGGGTTGCAGATATAGCCTTTTTTTTGTAAAGATTTTACTTTTTTAGGCAGGCGCTTTTGGTTCCAGTTCCTTTGAGATGTTAAGGTTACCTCAGGATAGTTTTGATCGGTAAAACTTATAAAATCTTTAAAGGGAGTTACGGCCCCGCTTAATAAGTGTTTGCAATTAGAGGATTTTTTAAACGGCCTTTGTGAAGGCTGGCCGCATCCAAGAATGAGTATAATACTTGCCAGATAAAATGTAAAAAAAATAAATGGTTTTTTCATGATTAGCTAAAAATCATTGTTTTTGTAAATATCGTCATCGCTTTCGACCCCATCTGGGCCGCGGGAAAATAGATCGTAATCATCCTCTTTTCCGGGGTAACGGTAAATATAAGGGTTGCCCCAGGGGTCTTGATTTAATTTGGTCAAATAAGGGCCTCCCCAGAAAGATGGATAAGGCGGCTTAGTAGGTTTATCTATTAAGGCCGCTAACCCTTGCTCTGTAGTTGGAAACTTTCCGTTATCAAGATTATATAAGTGCAAAGCAGTATCTATATTAAGGATATCAACTTCAGCTACGGCGACATTTGTATCTTCTTGTTGAGTCTGGATTATAGCTTTGGCGGCAGCTTCGATATCGATCTCACCTTCTTGATTGCGAGCATCTTCTAATATATGTGTGTTGTCGGCAATGAAAGATTTTATATCTAGCTTTGCTTTGTATATTTCTTTTTTAGAAGGTAGCTTTCCTCCTTTTTTTTCAGCTTCAGCCAGCAGAATTTCAATGACATTATCAGCAACCTTACCGATTACCTCATCGATTTCTGCTACTGACATATCGTCTTTATTGACTTTAGTTGCAGAAGAATTTTCTTCGGATGTTTGAGAGAACATTTCGCCAAGGTCTTTAGCTAAGAGGTTGTTGCCGAATAGAGAAAAGATTAAAACTAAACTAATAAAAATATTTTTGCCCATGCACCCTCCTTTTTTACCAGTCAATAGATTCCGGAAGTTTGCCACAACCTTTTTTTATTCCATCAAGACAGTCATTTATTTTACGTTTTATTTCTGATTGCACCTCGGGTGGAGCATCTTTTGCTCCCATCTCCATCATATGGCAAAAAGCTCCATAAAATTTGGTGCAGCCTGAACGGGTAATGAGTTTTTTATAAAGAGTCCTTAAAGCTTCAACACCTTCTTGAATGCGGGCTTGGCTCTCTCCCTGGCTGCGCCAGGTTTCTTTAGCCTCTTCTTCTCTTTGGGTTAAAGTGATAATACATTGTTCAACATTTTCATAAAGCCCCTGGCCGCTGCTTTTTAGAGAATCACGCAATTTGGAATTAATATTTGAATACATTTTATCTTGTATTTTTAGGTAAAGTGTGCAATATCTACGATAAAAACTCTCTAACATAAATCGTTTAACTCTTATTATTCCGCTATTTCGGTGGTTTTTTCTAATTTTTCCCCGGCGATAAAAGTGCTTTATTTTTCCATCTTCCGGGACCTCTAATGCTATTTCAAGGCAGGATTTTTTATTATTTTGCGCCAGATTGGATTTAAGGAGTGAGTACAACGTAAAGCGGAATTCATACCGTCCATTATCATCGGTAAAGGTTTCAACCAAGCCTGGTATTCTCACTTTTAGCCCTTTGATTAGCTCCTTAGGCCCATTTACATACCCAGATACCTTGTATACCTTATTTAACTCAGTGATTAGGTCTTGGTAACGGTTAATTATGTGACGGGCATATTTATCGATATTTTCTTGAACCATTTTACGAAAGAAAGGCTTTAGATGAGGTATAATAATAACACCTTTTAAATATTCGTTAAGCTCTTCTTTTATTTCTTCTAATCTTCCCATTGAAGCCCTCACTGTACCTGCTCTGCCGGAAGTTGCCGAACGATAAGCTGCTTCAATTTCGAAAATATTATTCCAAACTTGATTGGCTAAAAAACCATCAATTATGCTTAATATTTCTTCTTTAGTTTGAACATTTTGTTGTTCAAAAGTAATTTTTAAAGCCTCCAAAGCGGTTTTTCCGTCATCTTTTTTAAAGTAATAAGTTAAAGCTTGGTACCAAAATTCATCATGTTTTGTGTAAAGAATATCGGCAATTTTCGTTAAATACCATTCAACAGCAATCGCTCCTACCGCACCGAGTTTTATGGCTTTTGAGCCCCACTTACCAATTGCATAAAATACACTTCCTTTAGCAAAATTGATATTAGTGGCCTTGAAATCTTTTTTGAATAAATCTGTGCCTAATTGAATAATTATCAAACTCGCCCCTACTTCACCTAGCATATTGTTGATATTGCTTAAAAAGGCAAGGCTTAAAACTTCTTCTAGTACCGTAAAGGCTGCTCCCTGAAGCCCCAGGTTTTGATTAAAGGCTGACCAGCCGGCACCGATAGCTTCTTTTATTTCGTCGCCTTTAGATATTTCATATTCTGAAAAATCAAACTCTTTGCCTGCGTAATCGATTATGTTGTGGGAAAAAAAATACCTATCCGGTATTTTTTCTAAAGCTTGGTTAGACAGGGTTGTTTCGTCATCACGAAAAGAAACCCCGTAACAAGGGTTTATTATGGAGATAGTGAAAATAGAAATTAAAAGATATTTATTTAATTTAAATCTTGCCTGCATTTTAAAAATCCCACCCATTAGTACTCTCTTCTTCGGTTTCCCAGTTTATTTTTTCTTCGAAAATATCATTACTCTCAATATCTTTTTTTTGGGTGTAAGTGTTTTTACCGGAAGTATAGTTTTCCTTATCAATAATTGCCTCGCCGCCAGGTTTTAAATAAACCGAAACTTTTTGGTATTTTTCATTGTCACCTAAATTAGGGTAAACAGTATAGGTGCCGTTCTTTAAAGTTTTACCGATCGCATCTTGGGGGTTTTTGAATTTATAAAGATTTCTTACGTTATAACCTTCTTTTTTATTTATCCAAAAACCATACTTTCCTCCACTTATCTTAGTTATCGCAGCCTTTTCCGTTAAAGTAACTTCTTTGGATTGGAGTTTTGAGCTGAAACGTTGGCCATATTTAGATTGGCTACCGGACAAGATATAGGTATTTTGAGAAAATACCGGCTGGATAACAAATAAAAAAATAATAAAAATAGTAAATTTTTTTATTCCCATTTTTTCATCCGGTCCCATATATTTTTTGATTTAGGCTTTTCATCCGGTAAATCAGAATCATATCTGCGTTGGTAGGCCGGCTCTTCTTTAGGGGTATCTTTTTGAATAGGTTTAGGTGAATACAACTTAAAGTCAATAGCGAGTAAGTGTTTTTTTATATTACGAAATATTTCTGTAAAACGTCTATCATTGTAAGAGCTTTTTTTAGCCTTTTTTACCACTGCTTTATAATCATCAATTAAGGCTTTTATTTCTTCTATCTCTTCTTTTGTGGGCGACGAGGAGTCGAGGAATTTTAAAATTGAAGTTATCTCGTTAAATATAGATGTTAGTTTCTCCATTTTATCTATTTCATCAAGAGATAAATTTTGTTTTTCATATAAAAGCTTGAGGCTGTTTAGGATTTCCCCGGCAGTACTGATATTTATCGTTGCCGAGAAATCATCTCCTTTTTCAATAGCTTGAGAGGCCTTCTTTAAGTTCGAAAACCATTGTTCTTTTAATTCATCAATTTCTTTAGAAGCAGGCTTTTTGGAGGAAGTTCTTTTATTAGGTAATGTTTTTTCTTGAGTTAACTCCTTTTCACTTGCCGCTAATTCTTTTTTAAAGTCAGCCAAGGTTTTTTTCAATGCTTTTTTGGTATCGACAACTATATCAATAAAATCAGAAACCTGCATAAGCTCATTTAGCTCATTAAGGTAGCTTTTTTGGTCAGCTATTTGTTTGGCTTTGGTTAATTGGGAATAGGCCTCCCCTAACGACTTCTCTATTCGTTTCATTTCGCCGATAATATATTTGGTTTTTGTGATTTTTTCTTTAAGCCCTAATTTTTGAGAGTAACCCACTTCTTTGATTTTAAATATTTCATCGTTACTTTCATTAAGTAACATCAGGCCTTCTGAGGTTTTTTCGAGGAATTTACCTAAATCATCAGATACTCCCAGTTTTTTTAATCGAAGTTTAATTTGTTCAGCGATGTTTAAAGATTGTTTTAAGACCTCTTTATATCGAGAAGTATCATCGCTATGAAATAATTCTTCTTTTATTAACTTGGCATATTGAGTAAATAGATTTTCGATTTCCTCGTCATTTTCAATGATTTCTTCTTCGCTTTTGGTTTCAAAGCTATCTTTACCTTTGTTTTTGATTTTGTCCCAGACGCTTTGCTTGTTTGAAGAAGATTTTTTTGTTTCGCTAGCAACCTTTTTTCCGCCAGGAAGTTTAGCTAAATTTCCTTTAGCAATTTCTTTTGTTTCTTCGTCAGAGGCTATTTCTAGAGCTTTTTCATAATCCGCCCGCGCAGCCCGATAGTTTTTCAAAGAGGCATAAATTACTCCACGGTCATTATAGGCGCTAGCGTTTTCCGGGTTCATTTCAATTGCTTTGGTTATATAGGAAATCGCTTGGCCGTAATCTCGTAACTTATCATAGATCATTCCTTTCCAGTAATAAGGCTGGCCGTTGCTATATTGAGGGTCTTTTTCAATTACTCCATTGATGTCATTTAGGGCTTGAGAGTATTTTTTTAAATCATAATAAGCCAGAGCCCGGCAATATATGTATTCTATCTTTGATTCGATTTTTATAGCTCTTGTATGGTTTGATGCTGCTTGATAAGCATTACCTAAGCTATGATAGGATACCCCCCGGAAAAAATAGGCTTTGGCAGCTAAGGTTGTTTGAGGATTGGCTTTTATCGCCTCATTCAAAACTTTAATAGCTTCTTTATACTCCTGGTTTTGATACAACCGGTGGCCACGATTGAAAATATCTTGTTGGGAAGATTCTCCGCAAGCAGTAAAATTTATCGTGAGAATAGAGAAAAATAACCCCCAGATTAATAATATCTGTATGAAAGGGCTATTTTTAAAGGAAGGAAGGTTACCCTTCATTAAATCATTAAAAAAGTAAATACGAAATATATTTAGTAATATTTTGATAAAACATCCATACAGATTAAAACCTTCTGTATGGATTTAAAAGTAAAAGTATTTAGCCTTTTTTAATTGTTTCCGAAAGTGCATCAATAAATTTGCTTATTCTGTAAAGAACGAATGCTAAAACCAGAACAATTACTAGTTGCCCAATCCCGGCAAGAATATCGAGAGTCGCGTTTACTCCAGCCATCCATACCTCCTTTTTATTAAAGTTTAACCTTACCTATAATTTGTAAATAAAACTTCCTTTTCTAAAAAAAGTTTTTTAAAATCATTTTTTACTTATTCTTCTTACAACCGGTAGCAATTTAACTAAGATAAAGAGCAACAATACCACTACTACCAGTAAACCAACAATGATTAAAGTTGTTAAAGTAAGAAGAAAAGTCCCCATATTTAAACTATATCTCAGTTTTTATTTCAAGTCAAGTTAACAATTGATATTTTAGGGATAATTTAATAACCTAATTTTTCCATTTCCTTTTTTACATTTTCAATTCGTTTATCCGGCACCGGATGAGTACGTAAATATAGAGGCTGTGAACCATGTTTTTCCTCCATTTTATTAAATAATTTAAATAGACTAATTGAGGCTCTGGGGTTATATCCGGCTTCAGCGGTATACTGTAAGCCTAAATAATCAGCTTGATATTCATCGGAACGCGAATAGCCCAAAGCGATTAAATTATATAATTGGTTAGTTAATTTCCGCGTTGATTCTTGATCGGGGTTTCTCAGGAGGATGGTGGTCAGCAGTGTAAATCCTAAGCTTGCTCCAAGGCGTTTTAGTGAATGCCTGGCGCAGACATGACCGATTTCATGAGCTAAAACAAAAGCTAATTCTTGTTCGCTTACCTCTTGAAGCAGTCCGCGATAAACAAATATGTGCCCTCCGGGTGCTGCAAAGGCATTTATCGTATCATCGTCGATAACATAAAAGTGGTAACGCAGATAATTACGATGGCTTTCTTGAGCGATTTGGTCTCCTAGGTTTTGTACATATTCGATTACTTCCGGGTCTTGAAGCATTTTATTTTCCGATATGATTTGCTGGGCCATTGCATCTCCCCAGCTTATTTCAGCCTTATCATCAAAGAGGTAAGTTTCTTTTTTTCCGGTAGCAGGATTATATACGGTAACGCATCCGGTGATAAACAATAAACTGGTTAAGATAATTAATAATTTACTCTTCATTGATTACCGTAATTTCGTTAGGGTGGTTGATGATTACTTCCGGGCCGTTATATTCCTTTACCTTGCCGGTTACTTCGATTAATTTGTTTTTATAAAATGTTGCCGGGTCAATATTTTTATCAATAAATTCATTCAAGGAGTTATTGAATATTACCACGGTAAAGTCTTTTTTATAATTTTTTCCAAAATTCAAGTAAACACATTTTTGAGATTGATAGGTGTCTACAACTTCACCTCTTATCGTTCGGATTTGATTGATATGGTCAGCAGCTTGATGGTGAGCGATAACTTCATAGCTGCCCCAAAGCCCTCTTTTGTTTTTCCGGGCTTCTTTTTGTAATTTTGCAAAAAAATCAGTATGTGCAGTATTAGGAGGAAAGGTGTAAAGTACGGCATAACCGTCTTCAATAAGTTTAGCATTAACAAATACGCCATCTGCAAAGCAATATCCTAAAAGACGGCCATATTTGTCTTTCTTTTGGACATCAAATTCAATTCTAACAAACCTATTTTCGGTGAGTTTTTCATTATAAGCCTTAGCTTCTAAAGCAAAAGGCTGGGGTGAGTAAACAAACTCTCCGTTTTTTCTTATCCGTATTTCCGGAGTATCAATGCCGATATAACGCAATAACTTTCCGTTAGAGAGTTTAACAGTATCTCCATCAATTACTTTGATAACTTTGATTTGTGAATAGTCAGTTTTAGCGCAGGCACAAAGGGATAAAATAAGGATTAAGGAAAAGAATGTTTTTTTCACTCTAAGTCTTCAATTATTCTAAAAAAGACCTTTTGTGCAAATTGAGGCTTGGGTAATAAATAGCGGCGTGCTGAAACTGTTAGTCTTTGAGTATCAGAATTAACCGTATTTATAGCCATGGTAACACTATTTTCAGAAATCCGAGCTTTTATCACACCTTTAGATTCGTTAGTACTCAGAATTTCAGCCTCCATTGTTTCTAGTTTATCTAAAGCCATATCCCAAAGCAAACGATACTCGGTTTTTATATTTCCTTTAGCAGAATCATTACCTAAAGCATATCCGGTGAGTATCCCGGCTCCAACAATTACTGGAACCATGCAGCCGTTTAAAAAAATAATTATGCCAAGTCCTAAAATTAATTTTTTCATCATTTACTCTATACAAATAACTATATCAAATTTTTAATCTTTTTCAAGAGAGAATATCAATTAATTTAGATTTAAGCAAATTCAATCCCAAGTTCTTTAAAGTTTATAATTAAATTAGGGTGATCAGTAAACAATATTGATTTAATTTTTAGCTTACTGGCTTCCTTAATTAAATCATCGCGGTCGTCAACGTATATAATATCTTCAAAATTCACACCAGCTATATTTTTTAGATTTTTGTAAATAAGCAGTTCCGGCTTAACCGATTTAACTTTAAATGAGAGGATAAGTTCATTGAAGTGGCCAAAGACATCCGGATGGTTTAAGGATAAGTGGTCATAATGGAGCTGGCATATGTTTGATATTAGGTAAATGGGATATTTTTGCTTTATCTTTTTAATTAATTCTATCATCTCTTTTTGAAGAAAGAATATCTCGCACCAGATTTTATTAAATTGTTCTTGTTCTAATGATAGACCGAATTTTTCCTTAAAGCTTAAATAAAAATCGTCAGCAGTTATTAATCCTTTTTCAAAAGGTATGCCAAAATCATTCTCATAAAGGTCAACTATAACTTCCTTGGCAGAAGATTTCATATGAGGCGCTAGAGACCGCAAAGCGATATTATAATCAAATTTAAATACTACATTTCCAAGATCAAAAGCAAATACTTTCATTTAATTCAAAATTATTTCTTTTGCGCTTTTTGCCAGGCTATCTTGGGCGCGGTGCCGTGGTTTAAACCCAAGATTTTTTATTTTTCCAATACTATACACTCTATCTTTTGACAAGAACTTTATTTGTTTTCCAATAAACGGCAGTTTTATGAGTAAAGGTTTAACGAATTCAGGTATTGCCATGGGAGGCTTAGCGTTTATTGCTTTTGCCATAATTTCAAATACCTCTTTGGTGCTTAGGATTTCATTATCGCTAATGAAATAGCTCCCTTCTAAAAATTGTTCTTTGGCCATAGCGTAAATTAATAAATCAACTACATTTTCAATATATACCAAATGAAGCTTATGGGTACCTCTATCAACTAAAGGTAGCAGCCTTTTTTTAAGATAAAATACTATTTTCTTAAATACATGGGGCTCATCTTCACCATATACCATCGATGGCCTGATTATGGCAACTTTGAGGCCTTTTTTTCGGTATTTGATAACGATTTTTTCAGCTTCGATTTTTGATTCACCATAAGGATTCGTGGCCTTAAAAGGTAGGTCTTCGGTTAAAGGTATCTGGGGATTACCACTGACTACTGCAACTGAACTAATATAGATCATCTTAGATACTTTAACTTTCAAAGCTAAATCGCAGATGTTTTCAGTTCCAATAGCATTATGTTGATATAATTTTTGACAATTACTGCTCTTTACCAGCGCTGCACAATGGAATACGATGTCAAACTCCCCATTTGAAAGTTTTTTGAGTGAGTTTTTTTTTATTATGTCTGCATAGATCAAGTGGACTCCGAATTTTTTAAGCCTTTCTGCTTTTGCAGGATTTCGGACTAAACAGAATAAATTATGATTTGTTTGTTTGGAAAGTTTTTCTGTGAGATGTCTTCCAATAAAGCCGGTAGCTCCGGTTATCAATATATTCATTTTTGATGTTGTTTTACTCTCTTATCCCGTATTTCCAATATATTTTCTATTTCTTTTCGATCATTTTCGTCGATAAAGAAACCGGCTCCCTGGATATTTTCTTTTAACTGTTGTTTATTTCTGGCCCCGACTAAGATCGAAAGGATACCTTCGCGGTTTTTAGTCCAGTTTATAACAAATTGCGGCAGAGTTTTTTTATATTTGAGAGCGATATTTTTTATCTTTTCTAAACAGTCTTTATTTATAGAATAAAAAGGCTCCTTGAGATCACGGTGGTTCTTTCGGCAAAGGTCACCGGGTATTTTAGTATTCTGAAAAAAGAATTTACCGGTTAAGATCCCGGAATGTAAAGGTATATACCCCAATATTGAAATTTGATTTTTTTTACAAAAAGGAATTGTATCGCTTTCGATTTCCCGGCGAAACATATTATAGGGTGGCTGCAGGGTGTGTAAGGGGCAGTGTTTCATGAATTCTTTCATCTGAGCAACCGAATAATTGCTAACCCCGATTGCACGAATTATACCTTTTTTAAAAAAGTTATACATTACCGATGCGGTTTCAGCAATAGGCGTTTCGGGATCAGGCCAATGAACTTGGTATATATCGAAATAATCAGTCTGTAGACGCTTGCGAGATTCATCGATCTCTTCTATCATTCTTTTTTTATTTAAATTATGGATTATTTTGGGGCCGTTATGGCTTAAACCTAATTTTGTTGCAATAAGTGTATCATCACGAATTCTTTTTTTCTTTAAAAAGGAACCGATTATTGTTTCAGAGCGTCCTCTTCCATACACTGGTGCGGTATCTATGGTATTTATGCCGCTTGCAAAGGCAGTTTCTAAAACCTCCATTGAATCTTTATCTTCTTGTTTGCCCCACCATTTGTCTCCGCCAAAAGCCCAAGTGCCCAGGGTTATTGGTGAGACAAATAGATTTGTGTTTGAGATATTTCTTAATTTCATGGTTTTTTAAAGATTATTGTTTCGGTATTTAAAAATATTCTGTTTTTCAGAATAGACAGAAGACATAGTTAAGTAAATTAAGAGTTAATAATTAAATCTGAGTAAGTAGGTTCTTTATCCTATAGGATAACTTAAATTTACCAATATTGCAATAGATAATTTACTCATTTACTAGTAAAGATAAGGATTTTCTAAAAACTTCTTGGGTGCCTATGCTGTTTAAGCAAAGAAAACCCTTTTGGCAGTTATGGGCAAGACAAGGCTGACAACCAATATTTTTGTGGAAATAAAAGGAGTTTTTACCTAAAGGCCCCCAACGTTTGGGGCTAAGACCGGGATCGGATCTTCCAAAAATTGATATCAAAGGTGTATTTAAGCTTGCAGCAATATGCACTGGTCCGGAATCGTTAGATATGAAGAGGTCCGAATGTTTTAACAAGCAGCCTAATTGAGAAATGCTTAATTTGCCTCTTAAATCAAAGACCCCGTCTTTTTTCACCAGTTCTTCGCCAAAAATTTCTTGCCCTTTAGAGGTGACAATAATTATTTTGCATTTGATTTCATTTTTCAGTAAATCGATTAAGTCTGTAAATTTTTTTTGAGGCCAGCGTTTTGAAGGACAAGACGCAGAGGGATGAATGGTAACAATCTTCTCATCTGAAGATATTTTCCAGTCTTTTATCATTGTGGTTACTTTTTTTTCGCTTTCAGGATTAATTGGAAAATAAGTTTGTTTATCTATAACAGGTATTCCCAATTCATTTAAGATATCAAAGTTATATTGAAGTTCATGTTTTTTACCCAAATGTTTCTTGTGAGGTAGTTTATTTGTGAGCAAAAACCCCAGTTTTTTATCCCACCCTGTTCGTAAAGGGATTCCAGCTAAGTATGTAACAAGATGTGCGCGGTTGGTAGGATGTAATATCAGGGCCCAATCAAATTTTTCTTTCCGTAATTTAAATGCAAATTTTACGGTTGATAAAAAATCTTTTTGCTTATTGTATTTATCATAAGTAATGACATTATCGAGATAGGGATTTCCAATTAAAGCTTCCTTAGTATAAGGACGGCATAGAAAAGTAATTTTTGCCATGGGGAAATGGTGCTTAAGATTACTAATAACCGGTGTTGATAATATAACATCCCCTAAACGGTCGGTGCGCACAATGAGTATTTTTCTTGGTTCAGCTTGCATATTCTTTTACTGCCTTTACCACATTTTCTGGCTTAATCTTTATATAACTGTTGGGCTGATAAGGAGCCCTTTGCCCTTTTAGTACTATTTTATCGGATGCGTAAGGGCCAAAAGCATCGATATTATCAGTGCCGAAAATAGCAATTGTTGGGATATCAAGATAGCTGGCAATATGCAAAATACTTGAATCAACTGTTAGCATTGCTTTGGCGTATTGCTTAAGTAAATAAAATACTTCATATATTTTTGTTTTACCTAATAAGTTAATTACCCCTTCAAGGGAAAGAATTTCTTTATAAAAATCAAAGTCTTTGTCTAGTCCAATGATAACAACAGTTTCGTTGCTTCGGGTTATTTTTTCAACAATTAATTTTAAATTAGCTCGATCACACATCTTATTTTGAGAGAGCGAAGAGCAAGCTAGAAAAATGGCTGTTTCAATATTGAGTTTATCCCATTTTTCCTTTTCTTTTTGGGTAATCTCAAACCCTCCTTTTACATTTTTATTTTTATCGGTAAAGTCTTTTACTAACCAGAGAAAGCGGTCTTTCAGGTGCAAATTCTTGGGGAATTTTCGAATAACTGGGGTTCGGATTTTAGTTGAAACCACCAATGGTAGAAAAGAATTTTTTAAATCAACCAATAAATCAAATTTTCTTCTTAATGAAAAAGCAAACTTTCTTTTTTGCCTAACCCGCCAGGATTTATCGAATACTATTACCTCATCAATAAAGATATGCTTTAAAAGAAAATTTTTAGTTTTGGGCGAGGCTATAGCTGTAATTTTTGAACCGGGGTAATTAGCCCGGACCCGATCTAAGGTAGGCAGTGCTAAGATAGTGTCGCCAATGTTAGTAGGAAAATTAATTAATATATTTTTAATCATTCCAAAAGAATTTTTTTTGAAGTATCAAAAACCTTCTCAAGGCCAATTTTTTTCATACATATATTGTCAGGGCAATTTAGTTTATAGCAAGGTATTTCACACTCAATTGTTTCCCGTAGAACAGTTACTTTTTCTCCTTTTGGCCCAGTGAGTCCTTCACAGGTAGGCCCAAAAATCACCAAAGTTTTGATGCCCAAGGCTGCGGATAAATGTGCCGGGCCAGAGTCATTCGATATGAAAAGGTCGGAATTTTTTATCAAGGCGGCTAATTCTTGTAAAGTTGTTTTTGCGCAAAAATTATAGGCTTTTTCATCCATTTCAAGGAGCAAATTTTCGATTAAAGATTTTTCTTTTTCAGCCCCGACAAATACTATTGCACAATTTAGTTTTCTAGATAAGCGATCAGCTAATTTTGCATAGTATGTTAGGGGCCATCTTTTCATTTCCCAATTAGCCGAAGGGTTTATACCGACAAAAAAACGATGGCTTTTTTTTATACCTTTAAGGCTTAAGGTCATCTTTTCTTCGATTGATTTTTCTATAAAAACCTCAGGAGTTTTATTTTTTATTTTGATGCCGTAATTTTCAAATAAAATAAGATAGCGATCTTGCCGGTGTGTCCCCTTAGGAGCAGTTATAGCTGTAGTTAATATAATCCGGGTTTTTAACCTAGCGTATCCAATCCGTTCCTTTATTCCGGCAAAAAAACAAATTAGCCCTCGAGTAAGCGAGCGATGAATCAAAAACACTGTTTTGAATTTTTTTTTCTTGAGAAAGAAAGTAAAATTTAATTTTTCCTTAAACGTCCGGTGAATACTTTTTTCATCAAATATTATTACCTCATCGATAAAAGGGTTTGCGGTAAAAATATCTTTAGCTCTTGGTACAGTCATTACAGCCACATAGGAAGACGGATAAGTTTCCTTTAATGCTCGAAAAACCGGGGTCGTAAGGATTGCATCGCCAAGCCAATTTACTCCAACAACTAATATTTTTTTCATTTTCTTTAAGGTTTAATGAGGCTCTTTTACTCTTTTAAAGAAATTGTAGAATCCGCTTATTTTTGCCCAAAGTTTTATTCCTAAATCGTCATTACTGATTTTTATCCTGCGCAAAGCAAAACGATCTTGCTTTTTTGAAAAGCCCCGATTAGTAGTGCAGGCACAGAGATAATCTGAATCCTTTACAGTTTTTAAAACTCTTTTATCGAAGCCTCCTATCGGGTAACTGATAGTTTCAACCTTGGTATTGAATAAATCTTCGAAGTATTTTTTTGATTGGAACACCTCGGTTTTAATTTCTGGATTGGTTAAATCGGGCAAATACCGGTGTGTTAAGGTATGTGAACCGATTTCAACCTTGCTGTTTTTTAGGAAATATTTTATTTGTTTTTTTGATAGATAACCGTCTTGGCCGATATTTTTTCCAATAATAAATATTGTCGCCGGCATGTTTTGTTTATTTAAAAGTTTAATCCCTTCAAGATTATCTTGATAGCCATCATCAAAAGTAATCACGATATGCTTGGATGATATAGGCTTGTTATTTTTAAGCATCTGGCAGTATCGGCTTAAAGTGATTGGTTGGTATTGATTTTTCCGTATGAAATCAAGCTGCCTTTTAAAGATTTCTAAATCAACAGCGGCATAAGTTTCAACCCTTGTTTTATCTAAAGAATGGTACATAAGAATAGGTGTTTGATGGTTTAGGCCTAAGACTATAAAAAATATCAAAATAACGGTTATAAGTGTAATGAATATATAGGATAATATTTTTTTCATCATATAATTTCCCGATAAACCTTTTCAGTATCTAATGCCATTCTTCGCATCGAAAAATATAGAGAATCATCTTTTGCATTTTGAATAATTTTTTTGCGCAATTCAGGTTTTAATAAAATTTCCTCCATAGTATCGGCTAAAGCAATTGGGCTTTCTTGATGAAAAAGTAACCCATTTTTTCGGTTTCTGATTATTTCAGAAATTCCCCCAACTGCATGGGCTACCACCGGTATTTCTTTGTAGAAAGCTTCGATTATCGAATAGCCAAAACCTTCTTTTTTTGAAGGTACTATTAATAAATCAATTATCTCTAAAAAAGTATTAGAATCTAAATTCATAAATTTTACGTTATCGTTTAAACCACATTCAGCAATTAAGTTTTTTAGCTCATTTTCTTTTTTCCCTTTGCCGGATATTAAAAGATAAATATTTCTATATTTTTTCTTTAGAATTTTTAAGGCATCAATTGCTAAAAAATGCCCTTTTTCCTGGGAGATCCTTCCTAAAATACCGATTAAATGGTCTTTTTTATTGAACCCAAAATTCTCGCGTTTTGCCTCTTTTTTAGGAAAATCTTTATAATCTATCCCGTTATATACAACCCGAATTTGATTTTTATCAATTCCCAAATCGTTAACCGCGTGATTCCTGACTGCTTTGCTTACTGTAATTGACATATTTCCCGAACACTTCAAAGCCATTCGGGATATTTTCGGATTATAATACCCATGAAAAACCGATACATAAGGTATTTTTAGATATTTGTAAACTAAAAAACCTAAGAATTGAGTAATTCGGCTATTACAATGCAGGATTTCAATATGATTTTTCACAATTAATTTACGCAGCTTTAAAAAAGCAAAAAATAATTTTGGACTAACTATTGACTTGGTTTTTAAAGGTAAAATGTTGTGCTTAATATTTTCGATTTTAAGCTTATCGCCCCATTCTCCGTTACCTGATGCTACTAAAACTTCATTGCCTTGATTTTTTAGACCTTTAGCAATATTGACAACATAACGCGATACCCCGCCGGGGTTAAGATGAGTTGTTAAAATCAATACATTCATAGCCTAACTATTTCCTTAATTTTCGAGAAGACCTCTTGAGGAGTTATTTTAGACATGCAGAGGTTTTTCTCCTCAAGCTTGCATTTGGGGTGATAGCAAAAGGTACAAGGGAGTTGCCGGTTTAGGATGAAAAGATTTTCAATTGTTAAAGTGTGTCTTTTTGGATTGGTAGGCCCAAATAAGCCGATAGTTGGTATATTTAAGGCTGTTGCCAGATGCAAAGTTGCGGTATCAGGAGTAATGAATACTTTAAGTTTTTTAATAGTTGAGGGTAATTCCTTTAGGGTTGTCTTTCCACAAGTATTATAAGGGTGAGGCCAAGCAGTTTTTTCAATTTTATGTGCTAGGTTTTTAGAGTTTTTATCTCCAAAAAGTATTACTTTGTAACTGGGAATGTTTTTATTGATTATTTCAATTAGTTTAATTATATTCTGTTCTGGCCAATTTTTTGATTCCCAGCGCTGGGAAGCTGATATGTTTATTCCGATTAGGTTTTCCCCGGATAATTTTATAGGCGTTGCC
>CAZGLF010000020.1:13158-19746 GCA_964526615.1 uncultured Planctomycetia bacterium | reverse complement strand
ACTTTACCTCCAGTATTACGCTGCGGATTTTATAATCCTCTTCTTTTAAAATTGATAAAAGTGATTTTGATTGTTTGAGATGACCGGTTTTTTCGTCATTTAAAATTATGACATCGCGGTTTATCTTGCGTTTAAATCGTTTATAGTACCAAAAATATTCCCAAGGGTATTTTTTTAGATAATCTTCATAGATTTCATTTAATTGAGTCAAGATTGCAACATCGTCACGATTGTGGGCGTCAATTGCATGGCCAACTTCAAGAACATGTTTTCTTTCATTGGTGCGATAGCAAAAAGTCGCATAGATTTTTTTATTAAATTTTTTAGCAAGATATATCGCCCCTTTTGGAGTAGGCACAAGATGCGAAAAAAAGCGAACGGCCAGGGCTTCAGTTTCAGCGCCATGGTCGATAACCACCCCAACCATATAATTTTCTTTAATACATTTTATTAGTTCTTTTAAGGTGAAACAGACTTTTATTTTATTCTCTTGCCGCAATTCATTTAAGAATTTATCCAAGCCGCTATGTTTTTGTTCTTGTGCAAAGACTGCGAATTTATATTTGTGAGCCCAGTGAGATATGGCGATTTCCCAATTTCCGGCATGAATACCCACAAAAATCCCTCCTTCCGGATAAGAATCTTCTTTTTCTTTCGAAGTTACTGAGCCATAAATTCTGGGGACAACTAAACTTTCAATAATTGTTAGGCCGAAATTACGGAAACTTTTCTTTAATATTGCTTTCGTTTCTTGGCCGCTTTTTTCCGGAAAAGCCGACTTCATATTTTTGAAAGCAACCCTTCTCTTAGTCGGAGTTAAGTAGAAAATTAAACCAGTTATCTTACCTAGGCAATAAAGGGCCCCCAAGGGAAGTTTTAAAAACAATTGTCTAATGATTTTTGCAAAATGATACATTTTAGGTAATTTTATTGGTAATTTCGTGAATAAAATTCTCTCGGTCTTCGATAATCATTTCGATATTTGCGATACATATATTGATTTTAAATTCAGTTTCCGGTAAATGGTATTTATCTTTTTTAGTAATCACTAGATAATCAATACCTGCTTTTAATAGTCTATTTTGAATTTTATCAAACTCTATTGTATCTAATTTATAGTGATCTGGATAGGTTATTTTTTCAAGTAGAATTATCCTTTCTTCGTTTAATTTATTGAAAAAACCTTCGGGGTATCCAATTGCACAAAAAGCAGCAACCTTTTTATTTTTCAAATAATCTTTATCACATTCTTGGCCTAAAAGATTTTTAAAATTTAGAATTTTATAATTTGCCCAATATATTTTAATTTCAGGATTAATTACTTTAATTTGTTTTTTAATCTCATTTGCCTTTGAAATTTGTTTTGCATAATTTAATATTAAAAAATCCGCTCGCTTTAGTGAGGTAATCGGCTCACGAAAAATATAGGCCGGGATTAGATATTGTCTTTTATTGAATTCCCTTGCCCCCATAATAACAATATCAATATCCCGTTGTAACCGTCGATGTTGGAATCCGTCATCAAGAATAAAAAGATCGAAGTTTTTTTGTTCTTTTTCTACTACTTGGCAACGATTTGGGTTAGAAAATACATTTTTGGTCTCCTCTTTTAAGATAGATTCTTCATCGCTGCCGTAACCGCGGCGTAAAATCGCAGTCTTGAAGTTTTTTGAAAGTATTTTATGCAGGCCGATAGTAAGCGGAGTTTTTCCGGAGCCGGCCCAGCAAATATTGCCGATGCTTATTATTTTTGCTTTAAAGCTGTAAGATTTAAGAATTTTCTTGTTATATAAAAAATTTCTTAGCGCTATGCTTAAACCATATAGAAATGATAAACACCGTAAAAAATAAAAAAATAACAATTCCAAAAAATTCCTTTTCTTTTTTTCAATAAAATTTAAGTACCAATTTTTAAGATACAGTTTTAGTTTTTTCATATTTATCTTATCTTTGAGGATAGAGAGCCGACAATTAATTGAATGTTATTGTGAAGGCTTTGTTTTTCTGCTTCAAAAACCTCCATTGACCTATCGCGTAATTTATCTCTTAGAGCTTTATCTTGGATTAATTCCAGCAAAGTTTTTTTTAATTGATGCAGGTCATCTACTTTTATGCCTGCAGATTTTTCTAAAACAAGCCTTTCGATATCGAAGAAATTACTCATATCAGAACCAAAAACCGTGGGTTTTAGAAAATAAATCGGTTCTAAAATATTATGTCCGCCGTGGCCTGACAGGCTTCCGCCAACAAAACAAATATCGCAAAGGCTGTAAAGATAAATTAATTCTCCAATGGTATCTAACAAAAATATACTGTTATTTTTGTTTTGATAATTTATGATTTCACTCATTTTTGCCACTTGAAATCCTTTGTTAACTATTATTTTTTCGACAGTACCTGCTCGTTGCGGGTGCCGGGGAGCTATCAAGAGCTGTAGGTTGCCGATAGTTTTGGAAATATCTTTATAGATATCTAAAATAATTTCTTCTTCGGGAGAATGTGTGCTTGCGGCAATCAAAAGTAAATGATTATCTTTTTTTAGATAATTAAAATATTTATCTTTGATTTTTGCAAGGTATTTTTCATCGACGATAATGCTTTCAAGCTTCATATTGCCGGTTATTTTTAATTTCGTCTCTTTTGCTCCAAGAGTTAAGAATCTCTCTTTGTATTTTTCATTCTGCACACCGATATAACCGCAGCGATTGATAACTTTTTTTATAAGCGGTTTTACTAATTTATACCTGCCAAAGGCCTTATCAGATATTCTGCCGTTAATGACTATGATTGGTATATTTTTTTTGTTTAGTTGACGAAATAAATTTGGCCACAATTCGGTTTCCACAGCAATAAAAATATTCGGGTTGATTATTCTTAAAACTTTTTTTATCACTAAGGATAAGTCTAAAGGGAAAAATATAACTTTAGCAATATCAGAATACCTTTTTTTAGCTAATCTATTGCCGGTTAAAGTAGTGGTCGATATTATGATCGGATAATTATATATTTCTTTTAAGCGTTTCAGCAGCCCGGCAATTAGATTAACCTCGCCTACACTTACTACTTGTATCCAGATAGTTTCGGTTTCGGTATTTTTTTCGATAAAACCGAACTTTTCTTTTAAGGCTTGAAAGCTCACCTTCCGTCTCCAAATATATACCGGTAAATAAATAATAAAACCGGTGAGAAAAACCAAATTGTACAACATTGATAAAATTTTCATTTTGCTCTAGGATGGGCTTTTAAATATACTTTTTTTAGGGAATCGATAGTTAAGTGAGTATAAATTTGTGTTGTTGATATACTAGAGTGCCCTAAAAGCTCTTGAACACTGCGTAAATCTGCCCCCCGATTTAAAAGATGCGTAGCAAAAGAGTGCCGGAAAACATGTGGTGACACCTTAAGGGAGCTGGCCATTTTTTTAATATATTTATCTATTATTCCTCTTACGCCGCGATCAGATAAAGTACCCCCTCTTTTATTGATGAATAAAGATTTATTTTTATCGGTCCGGAAATCAAGGTATTGTTTTATGCTTATTAAAGCCGGTTCTCCTAAGGGTAGTAAACGTTCTTTGCGCCCTTTTCCGGTAACTTTTACCACCCCGCCAAGTAAATCAATGTTGTCTATTTTTAAGGAAACCATCTCGGAAACTCGAGCTCCGGTTGAATAAAGAAATTCTAAGATTGCTTTATCTCTAAGAGAACACACATCATCGCCTTCGGGAAGGTTTAATATTTTGTTTACTTCTTTTTCGGTTAAAAATTTAGGTAGCGGTTTGTCAAGACGGGGGTAAATCAGAGAAGCAGCAGGATTATTTTTAATTATTCCTTCGCGTACCAAGAATTTGAAAAAGCTTTTTAAGGTAGATATTTTTCTTGAAAGGGTCCTTTTGCTAAGGTTTTTTTCGCTAAGAGTGCTTAAGAATTTACGCAGTAAAAAATAGTCGATATTTTTAATCTCTTTAGCACCTCGGGAATTCAGAAATTTCCCGAACTCAGTCAAATCGGCATGGTAATTATTTATGGTATGTTTTGAATAATTTTTTTCAATAGTTAAATAATTCAGAAATTTTTCGTTGTAATATGAAAACGGTATCATTTGGATTAATCTTCTTCGTTTTGACTGTTGTCATCATCGTCGGGCAGTTTGCTGGCAGTATAGGTGCACTTTGGAAAACGATTGCAGCCATAGAAATTTTGGCCTCTGCGATTTCTTCTTTGAACCAGCATCCCCTCTTTACACCCCGGGCATTTTACTCCGCTACTGATACTTTCGGCGTATTTACATTTTGGAAAGTTTTCGCAACTTAGAAATTTACCTCGGCGAGACCACTTTATCACCAATCTTCCTTGGCATTTTGGACAAATTTTATCGGAATATTCGATTTCTTTTTTTACTTTATTAAGAGTTTGTTCGACATTTTCCTTAAATTGAGGATAAAAATCTTTTAATATCTTATGCCACTGTATCTTTCCTTTTTCGACATAGTCTAATTTTTCTTCCATTGCCGCGGTAAACCCATCATCCATTATTTTGGGAAAAAACTCAACCAACAAATCACTCACCTTTATTCCTAATTCAGTTGGCACAAAAGCTCTTTTTTCGCGTTTAGTATAGTTTCGCCTAATTAGGGTATATATTGTCGGTGCATATGTTGATGGCCTGCCAATACCTTTATCTTCCAATAGCTTTACCAGTGAAGCATCATTATATCTAAAAGGCGGTTTGGTAGTATGAGCTAATGATTCGATATTTTCTAAATCAACTTCTTGGTTTTTTCCGATTTCAGGAAGAGGGTTCTCTCCGATATCTTTTTCTAGTATTTCTAAATAACCTTTTAAAAGGGTTATTCTTCCTTCAGCTGAAAATTCGCCGCTTTTTGAAGTTATGCTTACTTTAGTATTTTCAAAGACTGCATCGCTCATAAATGTTGCCAAAAATCTTCTCCAGATCATATTGTAGAGCCGGCTTTCATCATCGGAAAGATGCTTTTGGATGTCTTGGGGAGTTTGATTGATGCTGGTAGGCCTAATCGCTTCATGGGCAAGTTGCGCCCCTTTTTTTCTTTTGTACCGGTGTTCTTTAGATGAAAGATAATCTTGCCCAAAGGTATTTAGAATAAATTCTTTTGCTTCTTTTTTTGCTTTGGGGCTTACATGAAAAGAATCTGTACGCATATAGGTTATAAGACCAATACTTTTTTCGCCGACTTTTCGGCCTTCGTATAGTTGTTGTGCGACAATCATTGTTTTTTGAGCCGAAAACCTTAAACGATTAAAAGCTTCTTGCTGCATTAGTGAAGTGATATAAGGAGGGGGCGGTTTTTTTGTGGTTTTTTTCTTGCTAATGTTTTTTACCGAAAATTTTTCTTTTTTTAATTCTTCGATAGCTTTTTGCGCATCTTCTTTGGATTTAAATATAGCTTTTTTACCTTTAAATTTACTTAACTTAGCCTTAAAAGTCTCACTCCCTTTTTTAAAGACTACTTCGATTGAATAAGTGGTTTCCGGTTTGAATTCTAATATTTCTTTTTCTCTCTCAGCTATAAATTTTAGGGCTATCGATTGAACCCTGCCGGCTGATAACCCTCGAACTATTTTTTTCCATAAAACCGGTGAAAGTGAATAACCGACTATTCGATCTAAAACCCTTCTAGCAATTTGAGCATTAACTTTGTTGGTATCTAATTTGCTTGGATTTTTAAAAGCTTCTTTAAGGGCATCTTCGGTAATTTCATGGAACACGACCCGCTTGAATTTAGTGTTTTTTTTGTTAAGCTGGTCTTTAATGTGCCAACTAATAGCTTCACCTTCGCGGTCAGGGTCGGTTGCAAGGTAAATAGTTTCTTTATCTTTGGCTTGTTTTTTTAAAAGTTTAATTGTCTTTTCTTTGCCAGGGATTATATGGTATTTTGGCTGGAAGTTATTTTCGATGTCAACTGCTACCTTATTTGAAGGTAAATCAACTACATGCCCCATTGAAGACTCGACAGTGTAATCTTTACCTAATATCGAAGATATAGTCTTGGCTTTTGTAGGCGATTCAACTATAACTAAATATTTGGCCATAATGATTTATTATTGGTTTAAAACCTCAAGATTTAATTCTTCAACAATATCTTCTAAAGAACTAACTAATTTAGCCCCTTCTTTAATTAATTTATGTGTTCCGGAACTTACTGGAGAATCTATTTTTCCAGGTATTGCGAAAACTTCACGATTTTGTTCACAAGCTAGGCGTGCGGTTATTAAAGCTCCGCTTCTTGCTGCTGCCTCGATTACCAGTACCCCTTTAGATAGCCCGCTTACGATTCGATTTCGTCGTGGAAAATTTTCTCGTTGTGGAGAGGTTTGCATTGAGAATTCAGATATTAACAGGCCTTTTTTAGCAATAGCCTCAGAAAGAGGCGTGTTTTCTCGAGGGTAGATGTTAGCCAAACCGCTTCCCAAAACAGCTATTGTTTCTCCGTTGGCAAGAGCTGCTTTATGAGCGGCGGCATCTATCCCTTTGGCCAAGCCCGAGACGATTGTCATCCCTAAAGAGGTTAATTTTTCACTGAATTCCCGTGCGGTTTCTAAACCGTAA
>CAZGLF010000020.1:0-13148 GCA_964526615.1 uncultured Planctomycetia bacterium | reverse complement strand
ACTCCTCAAGCAGTTTTACTTCTCCCTTAAGGTAAAGCACCAGTGGCGGTGAATCGATTTCTCTTAAAATTAACGGATAAGCTACATCAAAAATATCTAAACATAATATATTGTTTTTTTTAATTAGGAAAGCTTCTTTTTCAAGCCATCCGGAATCGCGCAAATCAAGGATCTTTTGGATATCTTTTTTTTCGAAAGCTTTTATGGTTTCCAGTTCGCCAGGGCTGACCCCAAGTATATCATCGAGATTCTCAAAAACAGAAAGAATAGCTTTTATCTTTTTCGAACCTAAATTTGCATAATTGATTAACAATGAAGATTTTTTAGCCATTTTTTAATACCTCAACTATTTTAACAGCTACTTTTTCAGGTGTTATGTTTTCGGTATCAATTTTATAATCTGCCTGGTCATAATATGGAGCTCGTTTAACAAGAAGGTCATTTATCTTTTTTAGGGGGTTTTCGACATTAAGTATCGGCCGGTGGGTCTGATTTTTTGTTCGTCGGTGAATTTCTGGGGCTGAAGCAAAAAGAGATATGGTTATTCCGGTATTTTTAAGAATTTTAAGATTTTCGGAATTGCAAACTAACCCTCCGCCACAACTAACAATTAGATTGTTTTTTTCAGAAAGTTCTTTTAAAAGAGTTGTTTCAAGATCCCGGAAGTGTTGTTCTCCTTCCTCGGCAAAGATATCGGCAATCTTTTTTCCCTCTTTTTGTTCAATAATTTCATCCATTTCAATAAATTCCCGGCTAAGCTTTTCAGCTAGTATTTCTCCAACCGCTGTTTTGCCACTTCCCATAAAACCTACCAAATAGATATTATTGTTATTTTTTATGTTCATAAGTTTTTAAACCGCAACTACTAAGGATATATGATATATATTATATATTATATTAGCAGTAGTATTATCATCGGAATTTAGAGATTTGTCAACCCTATTGGCAAAAGAGGCTAAAAACAGTAGAGTAATAGCAAAAAGGGGACGTTTCTGTTTTTTTGTTAATTCCCGGCTTTAAAAATGGAAACGTCCCCTTTTTCTATTTTGTGTATTTTTTGATCAAGCTAAGAGCGATGATGTTTTTTTGTATCTGGTTGGTACCTTCGTAAATTTGGGTTATTTTGGCATCACGCATAAATTTTTCAATTGGATAATCGCGCATATAGCCATATCCGCCATAAATCTGGACCGCGTTGGTAGTTACTTCCATGGCTACATCAGAAGCAAACATTTTAGCAGCAGCACTGGCCGGCCCGATATTTTTTGCCCCTCTATCAACCATTGATGCGGTATTATAAACCAAGCTTCGAGCCGCTTCAACTTTAGTAGCCATATCGGCAAGCATCCATTGTATTCCCTGAAATGAACTAATTGACCTACCGAATTGAACACGTTCGTGAGAATATTTGGTAGCTAACTCTAAAGCGCCTTGAGCGATACCTACAGCTTGGGCTGCAACACCCGGACGTGATTGGTCAAAAGTTTTCATTGTAGCAATGAAACCGGTTCCTTCTCTTTGCCCGAGAAGGTTTTCTTTGGGGATTTTAACGTCTTCAAATATTAGTTCTCCGGTAGATGAGGCACGGATACCTAATTTTTCTTCTTTTTTTCCAAAACTAAAACCTTCAGCTCCTTTTTCAACAATAAAAGCTGAAACCCCGCGCGGGCCTTTGTTTTTATCGGTTACGGCAATCACTGTGTAGATTTGAGCATCTCCACCGTTAGTGATAAAGTGCTTGGTACCATTTAAGATGTAGTGGTCACCTTCTTTTTTAGCGGTGGTCTTTACTGCTGAGGCATCAGAGCCAGCTTCGGGTTCAGTTAAAGCAAAAGCGGTAATGTTTTTACCCGATGCAATATCAGGTAAATATTTTTTCTTTTGTTCTTCGGTTCCGAATAGAAGAATCGGAAACATTCCCAAAAAAGATGCGGCATAACAAGTAGCCACTCCGCCATCAACGCGGGATATTTCTTCGGTTGCGATGCATAAATCGGTAAGGCTTCCGCCCATTCCGCCGTACTCCTGAGGAATACACAGTGAAAATAAGTCCGATTGAGCTAACGCTCTTATTATCTCGGAGGGAAATTCTTCTTTTTCGTCTAGTTCGCGCGATTGGGGCCGTATTTTTTCTTCGGCGATTTGACGAGTTAGATCACGTAACATTTTTTGGTCTTCGGTAAAGTTATAATCAACAAGAAACATTTAAACCCTCCTTTTTGTTGTCAAATTTAACATAACAGCCTCTTCACAGCAATTAGGAAAATGAACACAATTTATACAATCACTCCATATTTTATGGGGTAATTTTTCTCGGTCGATCTTCCTAAACCCAATTTTTTTAAAAAAAACCGGAACAAAAGTTAAGGCAAATACCTTTTTAACCCCTAAGCTTTGGGTTTCTGAAAGCACTTTTTTAACTAACTTTTTTCCGATACTTTTTCCTTGATGGGAAGACAAAACAACTAAAGATTTTATTTCCGCTAACCCTTCCCATCCGACAACGCCAAGAGCACAACAGGCAATAATTTTATTTTTTTCGCTATATACCCAAAAATCTCTTATATTTTCGTAAATATAATTTAAAGAGCGCTCTAAGACTTTACCTTTTTGAGCCCAAAGACTTATTAAAGCATGAATTTGTTTAGCATCATTAATTTTTGCTTTACGTATCATTTAAAAAAGAAAGATATGCCGCCAAGAATCAAATCAGCATCTATGCCGCTATTAGGGCTTTTTATGCTGGCATTCGATAAGTGACGAAACCGATATTCAACATTTAACGCTACATCATCTTTTATAAAATAGCGAATACCCCCTCCAACTTGAGGGAGGAAATTGTATTTAGTACCTTGTTCTTTAGTGTCTTGAGACATATACAAAGCTCCCACTCCGCCTTTAATGTAAGGTTGGAGTTTTTTGGTTAATGGAAATACATATTTAATTAGAAAATTTGAACCAACCTCGATGTTAGTATCAGGTTCGATAACAGTATTAATAAAAGGCTCGATTACAAAATTTAAATCGCCTTTGGTTTTGACACCGAATTTTTCGAAAAACGGCTTTGCGTTGAAATTTAATCCTACCAAAAGCGGAATAGCTTCATAATCTGGTTGACTTTCATCCAGGGAGGCACTTAAATAGCCGGTTAAAAAGTCGAGACTGTCTAAGGTATAGGCGGCAGTAGAAATGAATGTAACTGTAAATATTACACTTACTAAAACTATGATTTTTGATGCCCTCAAAATAAACTCCTTTTAATAATATTTATAAAGATAAGATTTTAACTTTAAAAATAATGAATGTCAAATAATTTGCTAAAGTATTAGATAGTTAGGCCTCCTCGGCCATAAAAGATAAAATTTCTGAAAGAGTAGGGTGAATAAAAACCGATTTTTTCAAAACATCAATACTTAGGTTACTCCTAACACATAGAACAAATAAGTTAATCAATTCGGCAGCAATTTTTGAAATTATTGATGCCCCCACAATAATGCCTTTTTCATCCATAATTATCTTACAATAACCTTCGCTGTCACCATAGGTATGAGAAGATGAAAATTTTGAAAATGTACTCTTTATTACCTTATAATTTATTCCTTTTTCTTTTGCCTGGTTTTCAGAAAGCCCAACTTTAGCTATTTGAGGCACTGAGAATACAGATTCGCCAAAACCCCGGTAATCTTCAGATATGTTTTCACCTTTTATATTGGATATGCAGAGCTTTGCCTGGTATTGAGCAACGTAGGCAAGAAGGCTTTTTCCGGTTACATCTCCACACCCGTAGATATTTTTGATATTGCTTTGCATTCGTGAATCGGTTTTGAGCCAGCCGCCTTTATCTAAGGCTAAACCCGCTTTCTCAGGGTTTAAGTTTTCGACATTTGGTTTACGGCCAACAGCAGATACTATCATATCGTAATCATCAAGATTGTAATCTATGACATCTTGAGCGGTTTTGATGTTTATGCCACGTTTTTGCAAAATTATTTTTAAACGGCTAGATAGCGAAGTTTCAAAAGTTGGCAAAATAGTTTTTTGTTTTTCGATAATAGTGACTTGATGATTAAAAGCATTAAAAAGACAAGCAAATTCAATACCGATATAGCCGGCTCCAATAATTAATATTTTGTTGCCGATTTTTTTTGAAGTAAGCACTTCCCCGGAAGTTATTATTTTAGAATCGCTAAAAATATTCTTTGGTAGCGAACCGGTTGCAATAATAATATTTTTAGCTTGGATTTGTTGATTTTTGACTTTTAAGGTGTTGGCGTCAACAAAACTTGCGTTTCCCCAACAAGTATCGATTCCGCTTTTTTGCAAAAAGGGTATAATTGGTTTTTTGATTTTATTAAGAAGATCATCCTTTTCTTTAACGGCTTCTTCCCAAGATTTATTTTTTCCGGAAACATTAAGAAGAAATTTGGTTGGGATGCAGCCAAGATTAACGCAGGTTCCGCCGAGGTTATCTTGGTTTTTTTCGATAAGAACAGTTTTAAATCCTGAAATTGCTCCTAATTTTGCGCATTCGATGCCGCCGGCTCCAGCACCAATTACCGCTAAGTCATACATTTTTTAGGCTCTCTTTAATTTTCGTAATTTCTTTTTTATTGTTTTTAGTTAAAGGAATTTCGATTATTTTTTTAATGCCGCCGCTACCAATCATACAAGGTAAACCAATCGATAAGCCTTTTAAGCCGTATTCCCCTTTTAATACTACCGAAACTGGGATGATTTTGTTTTCATTATCAGCGATTGCTTTAATTAGTCGGGCGCAGGCTAATCCCGGGGCAAATTGGGCACTTTTGGTTTTTAATGAGCCGACTATTTTCGCGCCGCGCTGAGCAACTTCTTGATTTATTTTTTTTATCACTCCTTTATTTAAAATCTCACTTAAGGCTCTACCTGAAACCCTAGCCTTAGCTGAATCAACGAACATATTTTTGCTATGAGGGCCCCAGGCCATCGCATCAACCGAAGAAACCGATATTTGAGATTCGTTAAAAATGATGTTGAGAAGCCGGCTAGTATCTAGGGATGAGCCCATACCAATGACTTTATTGCGGCTAAACTTGGTTTCTTTTTCAACAACATAAGTTATTATATCTAAAGGGTTTGTGACAACTATAATTATTGAATCCGGAGCAAATTTTTTAATTTTTTGTGAAATATCTTTGGTAATTTTGCTGTTAATTTTAAGTAAATCTAAACGGGTCATCCCTTCTTTACGAGCTACTCCAGCAGTTATAACAATGATGTCTGATTCTTTTATCGAACCGTAATGACTTGAACCGGTTATTTTTGTCGAAAAATTTAGTATCCCCCGGGTATCTTCTAAGTCAAACGCAACCCCTTTAGCTAAATCGGTATTAATGTCAATGAGAACGATTTCTTTTAATTTAAGAAAATTCAAAAGATTATAAGCAACCGAGGAGCCAACGCCCCCTGCTCCAATTATCGATACTTTTTTAATCATTGTTTTTTAGTATTTCTTTTATTCGTTTTGCAATAGCTTCTGCGGTTTCTTTGGTGCCTACGGCTGTTGGGTCATCGCGCCGAGGTTTTAAATCGTAAGTTACTGATTTTCCTTCGTTTATTACATCGGTTAAAGCCTCTTGGAGTACTTTTGCTTTTTCCTGCTCGCCTAAGTGCCTTAGCATTAATCCGGCTGAAAGAATAGTTGCAATCGGATTAACTTTATTTTTTCCAGCATATTTAGGAGCACTCCCATGTGTCGGTTCAAAAATCGATATCTCTTTTCCAATATTAGCTCCGGCGGCCAATCCAAGCCCGCCAATTAATCCTGCACCTAAGTCAGAAATAATATCGCCATATAAATTAGGTAATACCAGAATATCGAAATTTTGAGGCCGCAACACCAATTGCATTGATAGATTATCGACTATAACATCAGTTGTTTCGATTTTGTTTTGGTAATTAGCGGCAACTTTATTGAAAGTGTCGAGAAACAAACCATCTGTATGTTTCATGATGTTAGCCTTATGGACACAAGCAACTTTTTTACGGTTGTTCTTTAAGGCGTATTCAAAAGCAAATTTTGCTAATCTTTCCGAGGCAAATTCTGAAATCGGTTTAATCGATATTGCACTTTCTTTTCTTACTTTTTTTTCCGAAAAAGAATTGATTTCTTCAATAAGTTTATTAGCCGGTTTGGTTTTTGCCTCAAACTCCACACCAGCGTATAAATCTTCGGTGTTTTCACGCATTATTACGATATCGATATTCTTATGGGCAGTATTGGGTGTGTTGAATGACTTTATCGGGCGCAAACATACATATAAGTCGAAAAGCTGACGCATAGCAACATTTATTGAACGAAAACCTCTGCCAACCGGGGTGGTAATCGGCCCTTTTAAAGCCACTTTATTTTTTTTAATCGATTCAATAGCATCTTCGGGTAAAAGCTGACCATATTTGTCTAAAGCTATCTCTCCGGCTTCTTTTACCTCCCATTCTAAATCAACACCTAAAGCGTCAACGCAAATTCGAGCCGCTTCTGTTACTTCAGGCCCGATACCATCACCGGGTATTAAAGTTACTTTGTAAGCCATTTATTTTACTTTAAAACCTTTATTTTTTTTGAGATAATTAAAGATACCGCCTTCAGCGATAAGTTCTTTTCGGAAATTATCCCAGGGCTTAAAATCGACCTTAACCCCTTTATCATTTGTTATTATTCCTTTATCCAAGTTTACCTTTAATTGATCCCCTTCGCTTAAGCGGGTTGTGTCAGCCTCAATAAGTGCTAATCCGATATTAAAGGCATTTCTAAAGAATATTCGGGCAAAACTTTTTGCAATTACGCAAAGTATCCCCGCTTCTTTGATTACCCAAGGTGCCTGTTCGCGCGATGAACCCATACCGAAATTTTCTCCGGCAACAATAATTGATTTATTAGGGGTTAATTCTTTGTGAAATCCCGGCCGGATATCTTCGAAAAGATATTGAGAGAGCTCTTTCATATCAGTTATCGAAAATTTATATCTTCCTGATATAATCCAGTCGGTATTTATATTGTCGTCGAATTTAAATGCTTTGCCTTTTAAAATCATAATTAAAGACTTTCAAATTCAGCTACGCTTTTAACTTTGCTTAAGGCAGTTTCTTTACTAATTAAGCCTTTTTTGTAAAAAGTTTTTAAACACTTATCCATTGTATTCATTCCATGTTGTGCCCCCATTTGCATTAAAGAAGGTATTTGGGCAACGTCATTTTCACGTATTAGATTTCTAATGCCCGGAGTTGAAACCATAACCTCGGTCGCAAGAATTCTTCCGTTTCCATCGGCCCTTGGCAGCAAAGTTTGTGAAATTACTCCCTGTAGACATTCGGCAAGCTGAACAGTTACTTGTCTTTGCTGATGCGGGGGAAATACGTCGATGATTCTTTGTATTGTTTGAGGAGCATCCGGAGTATGCAAGGTAGCAAAAACTAAGTGGCCGGTTTCAGCAGCAGTTAAGGTGGTTGCGATCGTATCTAAGTCACGCATCTCACCAACAACGATTATGTCGGGATCTTGACGCAATGCGCGTTTTAGTGCTTCGGGAAAAGATAAAGTATCCGAGTGCAGCTCTCTTTGTTTTATTATTGATTTATTGTCTTCATAAACAAATTCGATCGGGTCTTCAATACATACGATCATCTCTTCTCGTTCACTGTTGATATGATTTATCATAGCAGCCAAACTGGTACTCTTTCCGGTTCCGGTAGGCCCGGTAACCAAAATTAAACCATTGGGCCTGGCTATAAAATCGTGTGCTACCCCCGGTAGCCCTAACTCTTCGACAGTAGGTATTCTAGCCGGAACACGCCGTAAAGCTGCTTCGACATTACCTTTTTGAAGGTGCACATTAACCCGATACCTATCCATTCCAGGTAAGGCAAAAGAAAAATCAAGTTCTCTATCTCGTTCAAATATAGTTTTTTGTTCATCATTTAGCATTGTATATATTAAAGCTTTCGAGTCTTCTTTATTTAATACCGGCGCATCAATCATTGAAAGCCTACCATTTATTCGCAAAACCGGTGGATTGCCTACCGTCAAATGAAGATCACTAGCGTCATTATCTTGGGTTGTTTTTAAAAGATTATTTATGCTTAACATAATTTACCTCCCTATATTTATATTTTATTCATAAAAATTTTCTGGGATCGGTTATCTTACCGGTCATCGATGAAGCTACTACCGTTGCCGGCGACCCAAGATAAATAAAACTATTAGGATTTCCCATCCTGCCTTTAAAGTTTCTATTTGCTGTAGATATAGCGATCTCGCCATCAGCAAGGACTCCTTGATGCGTTCCGACACAGGGGCCACAACCCACAGGCAATATTATTGCTCCAGCTTCAATGAAGGTTTTAACTACCCCTTTTTTTAGAGCGGCTAAAAATACCTCTCTGGAAGCCGGCGCCACCAACAATTTAACATCTTTATGTACTTTTTTCCCTTTTATTATTTTAGCACCGATTTCCAAATCTTCCAGCCTTCCATTGGTGCAAGTACCTAGGTATGCCTGGTTAATTCTTACCTTGCTCAATTCTTGCACTTTTGCTCCGTTGTCAACACTATGCGGCTTGGCAACGTAAGGTGTTAATTTGCTGGCATCAATTTCGATTATTTTTTCGTATTTACAATTTTTATCTGGATATATATCTTTGATTTTTTTAACTTTGCGTTTATTCAAATAACTTATGGTTTTTTCATCCGGAGTCATTAGCCCACATTTTGCACCAAATTCAATTGACATATTGGTTATGGTAAAGCGAGAATCCATTGACAGCTTGCTAATCGTTGTACCGGAAAACTCAACTGACTTATAAGTTGCCCCATTAGCGCCTAATTTAGCAATGATATGTAAAATGATATCCTTGCTGTAAACGCCTTTTGGTAATTTACCGTTAATGATTATCTTATAAGTCCCAGGCACTTTAAACCAGTTTTTTCCAGTTGAAAGAGTTACGGCCAAATCGGTAGAACCAACCCCAAAAGCAGCTGCACCTAAAGCACCAGCTGTAGAAGTATGGGAGTCGGCCCCTAAGATAAGTATGCCTGGATAGGCATAGCCTTCCTCAATAACTAATTGATGAGAGATTCCGCAGCCAACGTCATAAAGAAGATTTTTATTTTTTTGGGTAAACTCACGCATATAGGAATGTATCCTTGATACGCCGATATTCGGCGAAGGGCTGCTATGGTCGATAAACATAGCATATTTTTTAGGGTCGGCTAGTTTGCTTTTAGATTTTAAAAGACTATCGAGAACTAAAGAACTGGTGCCATCTTGTGAAAAACAAAAATCTACCTTGCAGATACCGACATCGCCGGTTTCGAGAGATTTCCCAGCGTGGGCTGAGAGAATTTTTTCAATTATTGCCTTACCCATTCTAATTATAACGTGCTAATAAATTTTTTAATTCTATCTACACCTTTAGAAAGCTGTTCGGTATTAGTTGAGAAGCTAAGACGAACAAACCCTTCTTTGCCAAAAGCGCTGGCAGGTATACAGGAGACTCTTTGTGACTCCAATAGCTTATTTGCAAAATCAAAAGAAGATAATCCGGTTTCAGTGATGTCACAAAACATATAAAATGTACCCTTTGGTTTAATAACTTTTATTTTATCACAACTATTTAAGCCTTCCCACAAAAGATTTCTTCGATTTTCAAATTCAGCTCTTGCTTTCAGGCGCCATTGATTAAGTTCGAATGCTGCTAATGCAGCTTTTTGGCTAATTGATGTTAGGCATGATGTGGTATGATCGATTATCTTTGACGCAGCACTTATTATTTTTTTAGGGCCAACCAAATAGCCTACACGCCATCCAGTCATTGAAAAAGCTTTAGAAAATCCGTTTACGGTAAGGGTGAGTTTCTCGGCCCCGGGGATAGAAGCAAAACTTAGGTGTGCTGTGTTATCGTAAACTAAACTTTCATATATTTCATCGCTTAAAACGAAGATATTTTTCTTTTTAGCAATTTCATATATTTGCTCCAGTTCTTTCTTAGAATAAGTTGTTCCAGTGGGATTATTGGGATAATTTAATATTAAGACCTTTGTTTTTGGGGTAATGGCTTTTTCCAGATCTTGGGGGTTAATCTTGAAGTCATTTTCAGCTTTTGTTTCAAGGAAATAGCTTTTTGCGCCAGCGAGTTTTACTATTTCAGGATAGCTAACCCAATAAGGACAAGGCATAATAACCTCATCATCTGGCTGAACAAGGGTAAAAATACCAATAAATATAGCATATTTTGCACCAGCAGTAACGATTATATTACTGGCATCGACCGATAAACCATTTTCCTTAATTAGCTTCTGGGCGATAGCGTTTTTTAATTCCGGGGTTCCGGTAGAAGGAGTGTATTTAGTAAATCCTTCATTGATAGCCTGTTTAGCTGCCTCTTTAATTTGTTGGGGAGTATCAAAATCCGGCTCTCCAGCTGCTAGATTTACCACATCTTCCCCTTCCTTTATTAATTTTTTCGTTGCAGCTGTGATTTTTAATGTAGCTGATTTATTAAGTGCTAAAACACGAGGATTTAACATAGTTTTCTGCGCTTTCAGGTAAAAATTACTTCGGATTTTTTTTGTCTTTCTTAAAGATCTTTTTTACACCGGAAATTATACCCTTCTGTGATTTATCTTCTTTTTTTCGGGTAGTTTTTTCTTTTATCTCAGACTCTTCAAGTTCAACACGCTTATCGCTTTTAGCGCGAGTTTTTTTCTTCTTTATTTTTGCAAGTTTAGTTAACTCACAAATTGCCATTTGGGCACCATCGCCCTCACGCGGGATAGTCATAAGCACCCGGGTATATCCGCCAGCAACATTCTTGAACCTCGGACCGATGTCTTCGAATAGTTTTTTTACTAAACGGTGGTCTTGAAGTTTACGATAAGCCAATCTTTTATCCCAAAGGCTTCCACTTTTGGCCAAAGTTATCAACCTATCGACCTCACTACGTAAATATTTAGCCTTCGATGTTGTAGTTTTTATTCTTTCGTTGATAATAAGTGATCTTATTAAAGCTTTAACCAATGCTTTTCTTTGCCCTCTGGGGCGTGAAAATTTTTCGCTTTTTTTTCGATGTCTCATACCATACCTAACTTTTCATTATCAACTTTCATCCCTAAAGATAAACCCATTGTTTTTAATAATGCCATAACCTCATTTAAGGACTTTTTACCAAAATTTCGGTAAGCAAGTATTTCTGGTTCGGTCTTGGTTACTAATTCAGCTAATGTTTTGATATTGGCATCTCTTAGGCAATTAGCGCTTCGCACTGAAAGTTCTAATTCTGAAACTGGAATTCTTAATTTCTCATAAAGTGAAACTTCTTCTGGAGAAAGTTCTTCGTATTCTTCTTCCGGCAATTCCCCTAAGGTAAAAAATAGTTCTAGGTGTTTATTCATTACTTTTGAAGCGTATATTAAGGCTTCTTTCGGCTCAATGCTAGCATCGGTAAAAATTTCTAAAATTAATTTATCATAATCAGTACGCTTACCAACTCGAGTATTGTCGACTTTAAAAGATACTTTTTTAACCGGGGTAAAAATCGAATCAATTGGTATAACCCCAATTGCCATGCCTTCTCGTTTATTTCCGTCAGCCGGCACAAACCCTCTCCCTCTTCCAACTTCCATTTCGACATTAAGCTTTACTTTATTAGAAGTAATCGTTGCGATATGTAGGTCGGGATTTATAACTTCGATTGTTTCATCGGTTATAATATCTTTAGCGGTAATCTCTCCTTCAGATTCGGCCTTAATATATATTTTTTTTGGGGCACGAGAATAAGACCGTAAAACTAAATTTTTAAGATTAAGAATTATTTCAGGAACATCTTCAAGTACTCCCTCAATAGTTGAAAATTCATGAGATACGCCATCTATTTTTACTGAAGTAACAGAAGCGCCTTCAATTGAAGAAAGTAAAACTCTTCGTAAAGAATTTCCTAAAGTTACTCCGTAACCCCTCTCTAGGGGCTCAGCGATGATTTTACCATAACTTGGGGTATATGAATCTTGATCTACAGTTATTCTTTTAGGAAATTGAAAATCCCTCCAGGTTATTCCCATTTTTTTTACCTCCTCGTATATTAATCTCGGTTATTTTGAGTAAAGTTCTACTATTAATTGTTCGCTGACTGATATTACTAAGTCTTCTTTTTCCGGTAAGCGAAGTATTTTTATTTTATAATTTTCATTGTCGGTTTCCATCCAAGAAGGAGTACTTCTTTCTTTGCTGCTAATTTCAATATTTTCTTTTATGTTTTGTTTTACTGTATCTTTAGCTCTTATCTCCAGAGTCTCTCCTTCACTAACAATATAGGAAGGTATGTCGACTCTTTTACCATTTATAAATACAAAGCCATGATTTACAAATTGGCGTGCCTGGTTTCGTGAAAGACCAAATAGGCTTCGGTAAATAACATTATCTATACGCCTTTCTAGTAATTGCAGTAAAACTCTTCCGGTAATGCCTTTTGATTTATTAGCAATTTCGAAAAAACGCCTAAATTGACGTTCTAACATTCCATACATTCTTTTTATTTTTTGTTTTTCTTTAAGTTGCAAAGCATAGTTTGTAGGTTTTGATCGTGAACGAGTATGTTCGCCAGGTGGCGTAGGCCTCTTAACAAAAGAACATTTCTCGGTCATGCACCTAAGCCCTTTTAAGAAAAGCTTCATTCCTGCTCTTCGGCATAACTTACATTTAGCATCTACATATCTTCCCATTTTTTTTACCTCTCTTTATACTCTTCGTTTCTTCTTTGGCCTGCACCCATTATGTGGCGCAGGAGTAATATCTTTTATTTTTTTTACGCTTAAACCAGCAGCTTGAAGTGAACGTATCGCCGACTCCCTACCGGGCCCCGGCCCTTTAACCAAGACTTCTAATTCGCGTAAACCCATATCTTTTACTTGTTTTGCGACGTTAAATGATGCCATCTGGGCAGCATAAGGAGTTGATTTTTTTGCCCCTTTAAAACCAATACCACCGGCTGAAGCCCATGCTAAGACATTACCTTGTAAATCGCTAACTGAAACAATGGTATTGTTAAAAGTAGCTTTAATATGAGCGATCCCGATGTTTGACATTAACTGGATCTTTTTTTTCTTTTCTTTCCTT